>JAJBVR010000214.1 GCA_020859725.1 Clostridiales bacterium
AATATAAACAGAAAATGGGCGTTTTCAAAGCAGGCGGCTGAAGTTCCCTCTGAAATGCCGAAGCTTTGGGATTTTGTTAATCTTCCGCATACCTGGAATGCTATAGACGGGCAGGACGGCGGTAATGATTATTACCGCGGAAGATGCTGCTATGTTAAGGAGCTTGACGTACAGGAAATTCCGAAAGCCGATAAGTACTATCTTGAATTTAACGGCGCCAACTCTTCCGCCGATCTTTATATCGGCGGGAAAAAGCTTGCACATCACGACGGAGGATATTCAACATGGCGAGCGGATGTAACCGATGCTATTAAAAAAAGCCTGCTTGTTTGCGTTTTCGTTGATAACAGTGAAAATCAAACCGTGTATCCTCAAACGGCGGATTTTACGTTTTACGGAGGGCTTTACAGGGATGTAAATTTAATTGCCGTAAGCGAATCTCATTTTGACTTGGAGTATTACGGAGGACCGGGAATTAAAGTGACTCCCGAAATATGTGCAAACAGCGCTAAAATTGAAATAGAGGTTTATCTTACAAACGTTAAAGAAAATCAGCTAATCAAATATTCTGTTTTGAATAACAAAGGCGAAATCATATCTCAATGTTCAGTACCTGCAAGTGAAACAAAAATCACGCTTGATATTGATAATGTTCATCTTTGGAACGGTAAAAAAGACCCGTATCTTTACACAGCCTCCGCGGAACTTTGTGAAAACGAAACGGCGCTTGATAACGTATCCACCCGCTTTGGCTGCCGCACATTTGAAATAGATTCAAACAGAGGATTTATATTAAACGGCAGGGAATATCCTTTGCGCGGTGTTTCAAGGCATCAGGACAGATGGGGAATAGGCAACGCGCTTCTTCCCGAGCATCACAGAGAGGATATAGAGCTTATTTGTGAACTGGGAGCCACAACAATACGCCTTGCTCATTATCAGCACAGCAGTTATTTTTATGATTTGTGCGATGAAAAGGGCATTGTGGTTTGGGCGGAAATTCCGTATATTTCAAAGCATATGCCTGCGGGCAGGGAAAACACTGTTTCGCAGATGAAAGAGCTTGTTACTCAGAATTATAATCATCCGTCTATTGTTGTGTGGGGCCTTTCAAATGAAATAACAATGTCCGGTAAATCAGATGAGGATTTAATTGAAAATCATCGAATTTTAAACGATATGGTTCATCAAATGGATAACACAAGGCTTACAACCATAGCGGTTGTGTCTATGTGCGATATTCACGATCCGTATATTCAAATTCCTGATGTTATTTCTTATAATCATTATTTTGGATGGTACGGTGGAGATACTTCTATGAACGGGCCGTGGCTTGATAATTTTCACAGGGAATTTCCCGATATCCCCATAGGTATGAGCGAATACGGCTGCGAGGCGCTGAATTGGCACACTTCAAAGCCCACGCAGGGTGATTATACCGAGGAGTATCAGGCATATTATCATGAGGAACTTATAAAGCAGCTTTTCACAAGAAAGCATCTTTGGGCTACTCATGTTTGGAATATGTTTGATTTCGGGGCAGACGCAAGAAATGAGGGCGGTGAAAACGGTCAGAACCATAAAGGACTTGTAACGTTTGACAGAAAATATAAAAAAGATTCGTTTTATGCCTATAAAGCGTGGCTTTCGGATGAGCCGTTTGTGCATATTTGCAGCAAAAGATATGTTGACAGAGTTGAGGATGTTACCAAAATAACAGTGTATTCAAATCTGCCTGTGGTTGAACTTTTCGCAAACGGAAAAAGCCTTGGAACAAAGAAAAGCGCGGAGCATTTTTTCTATTTTGATGTGCCTAATAAAGGCGAAACAAAGCTTACTGCCGTTGCGGGCGAGTGTAAGGATGAAAGCCATATCAGAAAAACAGAAATATTTAATGAGGATTACCGCCTTAAAGAAAAGAGCGCTATTTTAAATTGGTTTGATATTACCGAGCCTGAAGGGTATTTTCATTGAATGATAAAATCAGCGATATTATGGCCTCTGAAGAGGGCAGAAAGGTGTTTGCGGGTATGATGTCCGCAATTACGGAAGGTATGAGCGGCGGAAAAGCAAACGGATTTGAATTGACAAATTCAATGATGAAAATGATGGGCGGGTTTACCGTGATAAGACTTTCGGGTATGATAGGCGCTGCGGGAGTTAAAGTTACAAAGGAACAGCTGCTTGATTTAAACATCAGGCTTAATAAAATAAAAAAGTAGAGTGTTAAAAATATATGTTTAAAATGTCCGATGCACATTACAATATTAATGGGATTTTTTATTGTTTTATTTTTTTGAATTGTTCAATACCAGCGGGTATTTTTAAATATTTTCGCACGTCTAAATCATATGATATAATAAACTGCCAAAAGAATTTATTGCGTAAAATTTAAAATATTAATTTTTCTCATAAAAATGATAGTAAAGATTTTTAATTGAATTTTTCTTTAAATCAGAAATCAATAGAAAACAAAAATTATGTTGTTCAGTTTTATGGATGCATTTGATATTATTGTGTTATCAGCAAAAGCTGAAATACATTTTAAGGGAGAACCTATTATGAACATAGATAAAATTTGCGCACAGGCTATAGCCAATGAATATGCACCGAAAGATACCTCCAAGGTA
>JAJBVR010000171.1 GCA_020859725.1 Clostridiales bacterium
ATTTGTTTCTCATTCAATGGAGGATGTTGCCAAGCTTTGCGGCAGAGTGCTTGTTTTAAATAAAGGCAGAGCCGCGATGTGCGGCACGATATCAGAAGTTTATTCACGAGGCGCCGAATTGAAAAAAATGGGTCTTAATGTTCCTCAGATAACAGAAATTTTTCTTAAATTAAAAGAAAACGGAATAGACTGCAAAACAAATGTTTTTACTGTGGAGCAGGGAGAAGAAGAATTGAAAAGGCTTCTTAAAAAGGAGAAAAATTATGATCAATGATATTACTATCGGTCAGTATTTCCCCGGAAATTCTGTTGTTCATAAAATGGACGCGCGTATGAAAATTATACTTACGGCGGCAGTTATTGTGGAGCTTTTTGTTTGCAAAAATTTTATTTCTCTTGCCTTTATAACTGCTGTTTGTATATTAATTGTTTTGATAAGCGGAATTCCCGCCAAAACTGTATTTAAAAGTGTTAAACCGCTCGGAATTATAATTATAATAACGTCCCTGCTTAATCTTTTTTACGGTAAGGGAGAGCCGTTGATAACCATTTTCGGAAGACTTAAAATTACGGAATCGGGTATATACACAGCTGTTTTCATGTCTGTAAGAATAATAATGCTTGTTGTTGTGGGTTCAATGCTTACTTACACAACAACTCCCACTGATTTAACAGACGCGATAGAACGCCTGTTTAAGCCGCTGAAAATTTTTAAAATTGATATTCATTCAGTTGCTATGACAATGACTATTGCATTAAGATTCATTCCCACACTGATTGAAGAAATTGATAAAATTACTGCTGCTCAGAAATCACGGGGGGCGGATATGGATTCCGGGGGCCTGATTCACAGAATAAAGGCGCTTGTTCCGATTCTTATTCCGCTGTTTATATCGTCATTCAGGCGCGCCAATGATCTTGCATATGCTATGGATTGCAGGTGCTATAGGGGCGGAGCCGGCAGAACAAAAATGAAGCAGGTAAAAATGCGCTTCAGAGATTATGCGGCTTTTATAATTGTTGCGGCGATTTTTGCCATGTTGATTTTCCTTAATCATTTATCGGCGGCGGTTATATGAGAAATTTATTAGTTGTTTTAGGTTATGACGGTTCCTCTTATCACGGATGGCAAATTCAAAAAAATGCACTTACCGTGCAGGAGATTTTTCAGAATGCCGTAAAAAAAGTGTTTCACGCGGATATTGACATAAAAGGCTGCAGCAGGACGGACAGCGGTGTCCACGCGGTAAAATACTGCGTCTCTTTTAAAACGGATAATAAAATTAAATGTGAAAATGTTGTGCTTGCTTTAAATACATATTTGCCTAAAAATATTTCTGTTTTTGATTGCCGGGAAATGCCGTGTGATTTTCACGCGAGATACAGTGTAAAATCAAAGAGATATGTTTATAAAATTTATAACGGCAGAATAAGAAATCCGTTTTATGAAAAATACGCTTATCACTATAAATTTCCTGTTGACGCCGAATATCTTAACAGGGAGTCGCAGGCTTTTGTGGGCACTTATGATTTTTCCGCTTTTTGCTCCTCACGTTCGCAAGTCGAAAATACCGTCAGAACAGTTGAAGATTTCAGCGTTACAAGAAAAGGGGATTTCGTTTATTTTTCTGTATGCGCGGATGGTTTTTTATATAATATGGTAAGAATTATGGTCGGAACACTGCTTTTTATTAATGAGGGAAAGATTGAAAGCGGAGCCTTAAAGCAAATTATAATGGCTGCAAACAGAAAAAATGCCGGAAAAACCGCGCCGCCTCAGGGTCTTTATCTTTATGATGTTAATTATTAATGGTTTTATGTTTCATTAAAAACTATGTTAAATATGTTTTATTTTCAGGCGAAAGGCTGTGAATTGTATGGCGGATGCTCAGCGCGAAAACGAGCGAATTGAAAAAAAAATATTGAGAAAAAGAAAAAGGCAGAAAACGGCGTGGATAATTATAGCAATAATAATTGCCGCGCTGCTCGTTATGCGAATTTGTGAAATTGATTTTTCAAATGCAGGATCAGGCTCGTCATCTTCCGGTTCATCAGCTGCGGGTTTTCCGTTTGAACTGTATTCGGGCGCCGATGTATCTTTCGGTGAGTTGGGAAACAATATATATGTTCTCAGCGACACATCTTATACCGTCATTAATCCTTCAAGCGGAAATGCTTTGCAGAATTTTGAGCATGGGTATTCAAATCCGCTTACAAAATCATCCGGAAATTATTCAATAATTTATGATCAGGGTGGATATTCATATCGCCTTGTATCTTCCAAAGAAGTGGTTTATGATACAAAATCGGATAATGCAATTCTTTGCGCCGATGTGTCAAGCTCCGGAAATGTGGCTGTGTGCACAACATCGGATGATGCGAAAAGCACGGTTACTGTTTATAATAAATCATCCGATAAAAAGTTTTCCTTTAATGTAACTTACGGATATGTAACCTCCGTGGCTATAGATTCAAGGGGAAGCAGAATTGCTTTTGCCGCGCTTAATTCCGAAAACGCAAAGTTAAAAACAGTTGTTTTTACTATGAATATAGATGATTCATCTCCGAGGGCACAGTTTGAATATGTTTCTTCGGATATTTATGATTTAAAGTTCAGCTCAACGGATTTATTTGTTGTGGGTTCTGATTTTATAAGTGTTATATCTTCGCTGAAAAACGAAAATAAAGTTTTTGAATCGGGAAATGTAAATACAGTTTCATATTGCTTTAATCCGTCCGGCGCTCTTGTTTATGTTTATTCCGATTATCTCGGCTCCGAAAATAATGTGGCGGTTATTAAATCCTCCGGAACAGTTAGCAATGTGGCGAAAATAAGCGCGCAGGTAAAAGATGTGTCTGCCTCATCGTCACGAATAAGTGTTTTGACCGATGATTCCGTATTTACTTATAAATCTTCAAACGGTGAACTTAAAAATACTGTTTCGGTTGATGATTCATATACTTATATACAGCATATTTCATCAAAGATTTTTACCAAAAGGCAAACTATGGTTGAATTGCTGAATGAAAAACAGGGGTAATTATTTTGAATTTTATAGATATAATTTTAATTGTTTTGGCCTTATTAACTGTTATACACGGGTACTCAAACGGCTTAATACGCTCGCTGATTTCTCTTCTGAAATATATTATCGGGCTTCCTGTTGCATTTTTTGTTTCAGACAAGTATAATATTGCTGTGTACAACAATTTCGTTCGTGAAGCCGCTGTGCAAAAAGTGGCGGACGGAATAAGCAGCTCTGCTGATTTAAATGCTTTTTCAGATTCCGTTAAAAATGCAGTAGGCAATCTGCCTTTCGGTATGTCGGGAATAATAGATTTGTCGTTTCTTGATAATGCAACACAGGAAAATATTGCCGAAAAAATTGTAAACGGTATTGTTGAACCTTTGGCGCTGGTGGTTATTAAAATTTTACTGTTTGTTTTAACTTTGTCTTTATTTTATTTTATAATTTTTGTTATAACTAAAATATTCGGTAAGTTTGAAAAATCAAAGCATATTCCTTTAAAGAAAACCAATAAAGTTTTGGGCGCTGTTTTCGGCGCGGCAAAGGCTGTTGCCGTTTTGGCTGTTTTGTCTGCCGTGCTTCTGTTTGTTAGGGATTTTATATTTGCGTCCTCCCAAAATGAGTTTGTAAATCAGGTGGATTCAAGCGCGGTGCTTGAATTTATTAATAAAAATAATCCGTTTATGGATTTTGTGTAATTTTCACTTTCACATTTAGTTTTGCACACCACGGTCTGTTTGCCCGAAACAGACCAGCGCGGTTTTAAAAAGTTCCTTATTCCGGGCGGAAAGGCTTTATAATTTATGAGTGATTTTAAATCAAACCTTAAGGATTTATTTAAGGGATGTATTACGGTTCCAAATCTTCTTTCTGTTATAAGAATTTTGCTTATACCCGTTTTTGCCGTTCTTTTTTTAAAAGGGCATGTAATATGGGCAATAATAGTTATTGCCGCTGCCGAAATAACGGATTTGTTTGACGGCATTATCGCTAGAAAATTCAATCAGGTTTCCGCACTCGGAAAACTGCTTGATCCTATAGCTGATAAGCTTTCTCAAATTTCAATAGTTATTGTGCTGATAATAAAATATTGGGACAATGCGATAAAATATCTTTTTATGTTTTTTATTATTAAGGAAATTCTTATGTTAATCGGCGGAGCGGTGTTAATATCAAAAGGTTTGCGTCCGGTTGCGGCTGAAATGTGGGGTAAGGTAGCAACAACGGTATTTTGTATTGTTATGATTTTTGTTCTTGCTTTCGGTGAAGGAGGGGCTTTGTGCGAAGTAACCGGATTTACTCTGCCGAATGCGGTAACTTGGGTTTTGGTAAGCATATCGGCAATTTGCACTTTAGCTTCACTTTTGGGATACCTGCCGGAATTTATAAAGCAAATGAAAGAAAAAAATCAGAATAAAAATAAGTAATTCAGAATTATTTTTGAATTTTAATATATAATATCATAATATATACACATAATTTTAAGGAGAAACTTTTTTAATGAAACAACAATTATGCTCAAGGTGCGGAAAACGCCCGGCAGTGGTATTTATTCAAAAATTGGAAGACGGGAAAGTGATTCCCAAGGGGCTTTGCATTCAGTGTGCAAAGGAATTGAACGTCGGCTCAATTAATCAAATGATTGATCAACTGGGCATTTCGGAAGAAGAACTGGATCAAATGAGCCAGGTTACGGAAATCTGGACGGCCTGGATATGAGCTCTCTTGATGAAATATTCGGCGATGAAAATTCAGAAGGAGCTCAAACTCTGCCGTTTTCAAATTTATTCGGCGCCGCTAATGAGAAAACCGAAAACGGAAATCCCGCCGCTAAAAAACGCGGCAAAAAAAATAAAAAAGAAGATTCAAGAAAGTTTTTAAATAATTACTGCACCAATTTAACACTTAAAGCCAAAAACTGTGAAATTGACGCTATTATAGGCAGAGAAAAGGAAATTTCAAGGGCTGTTCAAATACTCTGCCGCCGCACAAAAAATAATCCCTGCCTTATAGGAGAGCCCGGTGTAGGAAAAACCGCAATAGCAGAAGGCCTTGCAATAAGAATTGCTAAAGGTGAGGTCCCCGCCCGCCTTGACGGAAAAGAAATATATATGCCTGATTTAACCGCTCTTGTTGCCGGAACACAGTTCAGAGGTCAGTTTGAAGGCCGCATTAAAGGCCTTGTTGATGAAGTGAAAAGCGAAGGCAATATTATTCTTTTTATTGATGAAGTGCATAATCTTGTCGGCACCGGAGACAGTGAAGGCACAATGAATGCCGCGAATATTCTTAAACCCGCGCTTTCACGCGGCGAAATTCAGGTTATCGGCGCAACAACTTTTAATGAGTACAGAAAATATATAGAAAAGGACGCGGCGCTTGAACGCCGTTTTCAGCCGATAAAAATTGAAGAGCCATCGATTGAAGAGGCTTACAGAATGCTCCTCGGAATAAAATCTTATTATGAAAGCTATCATAAAGTAAGAATTTCAGACAGCCTTGTTTACCGCGCGGTAACAATGTCCGAAAGATTTGTAACAGACCGCTATCTGCCCGATAAAGCTATTGATTTGCTGGATGAGGCATGCACCAGCGCTAATCTCAGAAATCCTTATATTTCTCGTTATCAAATTGCTCTTGAAAAGAAAGATAAGCTTTTGGCTGAAATAGACGCTGCTTCCCAGCCGTCTGAAGAAGACCAAATTGATTATGAAAAAATATCAAATCTTAAGGCAAAGGTTTTGCAGCTTGATCAGAAAATTCCTGAGCTTGCAGACGGAGCAAGCGATAATCAAGTGCTGGAGGAAGATTTGGCAAAGGTCGTTTCTTTGTGGACCGGTATTCCGGCGTCTAAAATAGAAGCGGGTGATATAAAGAAGCTTGCTTCGCTTGAGAGTGAGCTTAAAAAGCATATTGTTGGGCAGGATGAGGCTATAGAAAAGCTTTCCTGCGCTGTAAGAAGAGGACGAATTCAAATAAGCCCCCTTAAAAGGCCTCAGTCATTTATTTTTGTAGGACTTACTGGAGTGGGTAAAACAGAGCTTGTTAAGCAGCTTGCTCTTAATTTATTTGATTCTCCGGACAGTCTTATTCGTCTTGATATGAGCGAGTTTATGGAAAAATTCAGCGTTTCCAGAATTATTGGCTCTCCTCCCGGTTATGTGGGTTATGATGACGCAGGGCAGCTTACGGAAAAGGTAAGAAGAAAGCCTTACAGTGTTGTTCTGTTTGATGAAATTGAAAAAGCGCACAAAGACGTTTTGAATATTCTTCTTCAAATACTTGACGAGGGCAGAATAACCGATGCGCAGGGAAGAACAGTTAATTTTGAAAACACAATAATTGTTATGACTTCAAATGCAGGATCAACAGATACCGCCGCTTTGGGCTTCGGTAAATCGGGAAATGAAATCAGCAGTGAAGTAACAATGAAAGCGCTTGAACG
The DNA here is from genome assembly GCA_020859725.1 of Clostridiales bacterium. Taxonomy (GTDB): domain Bacteria; phylum Bacillota; class Clostridia; order Oscillospirales; family Acutalibacteraceae; genus Eubacterium_R. Next base: position 6,475 of record JAJBVR010000171.1, read on the forward strand.
CTTTCTTAGACCTGAGTTCTTGGGACGTGTGGATGAAATAATAACATTTAACAGCCTCACGTTTAATGATTTTGAAAAAATTGCCTCTATTATGCTTGATGAACTTGCCCAAAGCCTGAAAGATAAAGCAATAGATCTTGAATATGATTCTTCTGTTCCGGTGTTTATAGCCAAGGAAGCTTATGGTTCTAAAAAGAACGCAAGGGGAATCAGGGACTGCGTAAGAAGAGATGTGGAAGATTTGCTTGCTTCTGAAATAGTTTTCAATCAGGATATTGATATTGAAAAGTTCAGTTTAACTGCAAATGAAAAAATTGAGGTAAAAATCAACTAAATTATAAAAAAAAGACTTGACAGTCGGGCGTTCATTTATTATAATAATGAACGTCGCCTGTGCGGGTGTAGTTCAATGGTAGAATGTCAGCCTTCCAAGCTGAATACGAGGGTTCGATTCCCTTCACCCGCTCCATTTTATGCGTTTGTAGCTCAGCTGGATAGAGCAACCGCCTTCTAAGCGGTGGGTCGGAGGTTCGAGTCCCCCCAAGCGCGCCATTTTTGCGCGCGGGGGAATTTTCTTCCCCACGGCGCAAAAGATACGGTGGGATTAGTTCAGCTGGTTAGAGCGCCAGTTTGTGGCACTGGAGGTCGTGGGTTCGAATCCCACATCCCACCCCATTTATTTTAATAATACCCTTAATATTGGGGTGTCGCCAAGCGGTAAGGCAAGGGACTTTGACTCCCTCACGCGTAGGTTCGAATCCTGCCTCCCCAGCCAAGCGCCCTTTTTTTATTAAAGGGTGATACGGTTCATTAGCTCAGATGGCAGAGCACTTGACTTTTAATCAAGGTGTCCGGGGTTCGACTCCCCGATGAGCCACCAGATGTCCACCGTAATTTTGATAGAATTACGGTGGACTTTTTCTATGCCCGAAAACCGCATGAAATCAAGGCTTTTGCCGTTTCAGAGCATAAACGAACCCCGTCACAGAGCATTTCTGTGGCGGGGTTTTGTGCGTTTTACGGTTGTTTAGGCATTATAAGACGTTGTGACCGTTAAACTTCCTTCTCCCGTGTGGTCAATGGTAGCGGCATCGTCGACCTGCTGGTCACCACGCCCAACGGGAATGTGTTCAAAAACGAGGAGATTGCCAGTCTGACCGCCAAGGCCGAACTGTGGCGCGGCTCTACGGTAGACACCACCAAGGTCAACTACAAGTGGGCGGTTATTGATACCAAGTTGCGCCATCCTCTCCTTTATCAAGCCGAGTTCTTTTTGATCCACGAAAAATTTGACCTGTATCGGTCGCTTGCGATTCCGGTTGTCTGGCTTCGGGATACCTACACTCATCCCTTAAAGTGTGTACACACATTATATCACAACAGCAACGGAGTTTTTGATAGTAAACCCAGAATTTGTAGTTCTAAAATATATAGTCAAGCATACTGAACAACAGTAGAAGAGTTTTTGATTTTCGCGGTAGCTGCGTTCATTAAAAATTCTTAATTTGCGAGCAGGTTGCATATTGACAAACAAGTCAAGTTGGTATATAATAATTTGCGAATAGATTGCAAATTGGGGGGCGTGGCTGATGGAAAAGTATCTGACACGGCAGCGCAAGCGGCTTCTTGAATACCTTTCAAATCATACGGACGAACAGATGACCGCACGACAAATCGCCGACGCACTGACGGCGGATAACATCAGCATCAGCGCCGTTTACCGCAACCTTTCCGCCTTAGAGGAGGAAGGGCTGCTTAAGCGAAGTATCCGAGAAAATACCAGAGAAGTCTATTATCAATATATTGCCGCAGAGAAATGTAAAGGCACCTTGCATCTGTCCTGCTGTGTCTGCGGAAAAATCATTCATCTTGGAGATATGGTTGCTGAGCAGCTTCTCCACAGCACAATGGAAAGCACGGGCTTTCGGATTGATAAATCAGAAACGATCCTCTACGGTGTTTGTGCCGATTGCAGGAAATAAAAGGGTGGTGAGCAGAATGGAAAAGAAGAACAGAATTGTGGCAGCGTTTCTTGCTGTTATCGTTTTTGTTGTCATGCTCTATTCTGCTCTCTATATTGCAGCAGAAGCTGACCACGATTGTGTGGGCGATAACTGCCCGATCTGTGCTCAAATCAATGTTTGCCAGAATACCCTAAAAAACCTTTCGCTTGCCGTATGCGCCGCAGTCTTTGCTGCTGCGTTTACATATACGCTTTGCAGGAGTATTTCTGCCTGTGCAGATATTACCCCAAGCTATACTTTGGTTTCGCTTAAGGTCAAGCTTTCAGATTAAATAAGAACTATTTATAAGGGTGTAGTCTATCCGTTTTCGGATAGGCTTTCATGGCGTTGCCGTTACCCTTGTATTTTTGCGCCCATTTTTAAGCTCTTATCATAATCTGGAGGTATAACCTATGAAAAAATTAACTGCGCTGCTGCTTGCGCTTTTGATGCTCGTCGGCGTTCTTGCCGGCTGCGGAAAGCAGAATGACGCCAATAAGACTGACAAACTGAACATTGTCACCACCATTTTCCCCGAATATGATTGGGTTAAAGAAATTCTCGGTAACAAGGCTGGCAATGCAGAAATCACTATGCTGCTGGACAACGGGGTTGATCTGCATAGCTATCAGCCTACTGCCGATGATATTGTCAAGATCTCCGATTGCGACTTGTTTGTTTATGTCGGCGGCGAGTCGGACGGCTGGGTGGATGATGCCCTGAAAAATGCTACCAACAAGAATATGAAGGTCATCAATTTGCTGGAAGTGTTAGGAGATTCCGTGAAAACGGAAGAAACCGTTGAGGGTATGCAGGAGGAAGAACACGACCATGACCACGGTCACGATGAAGAAATCACAAAGGACGACATCAAAGACCGTACCCTCTCAGACTTCGCTGGAGAATGGAAGTCCCTGTACCCTTATCTGTTGAACGGCGATTTGGACGAATACTGCGAACATAAGGAGGAAGAGGATGAGGACAGCTCAACCACGAATGACACCTATCTGGAGAAGTATAAGGCTTCGTGGCAGTGTGACGCAAACAAAATTACAATTAACGGAAACAAAATCACTTTTACTTATGCAGACGGAAAATTCGTTTCTGCCGAATACACCTATGCCGGTTATCAGCCGAAACTGAATGACGAGGGTAAAATCAGCAGCGTCCGTTATCAGTTTGAAACGAACAGTACTGATGCTCCCAAATATGTGCAGTTCAACGACCACGGTCACGAGCCGGGCGAGGCGGAGCATTTCCATATCTACTTCAGCAACGACGGCTTCGATGCGTTGATGAGTGCCAAGACCAATCCGTTTTTTGCGAAGGATGCGCTTACTGTTGATGAAATCCTTGATGAACTGATGGGTCACGAGCATGAGGAAGAAAAGGACGAGCACGTCTGGCTGTCCCTGAAGAATGCCGAGGTGCTTGTCAATGCCATTTCCGCGTCTTTACAGGAGCTTGACCCCGATAATAAAGCCACCTATGCCGCAAATTCTTCTGCATATATCAAAAAGCTCTCCGCGCTGGACGGCGAATATCAGGCAGCCGTGGACGCTGCGACCTATAAGACCGTTTTGTTTGGCGACCGTTTCCCGTTCCGTTATATGGTGGACGATTACGGTCTGAGCTACTATGCCGCTTTTGTGGGCTGCTCCGCTGAAACCGAAGCCAGCTTTGAAACGATCTCTTTCCTCGCTGGCAAGGTGGACGAACTGAACCTGCCCTGCGTTCTGACCATTGAGGGCGCACAACATAAGATTGCCGAAACCATTGTACAGAACACGACCGCGAAAAATCAAAAGGTGCTGACGATGGATTCCATGCAGTCCACCACTTCAAAAGATCTGGCAAACGGCACGACCTACCTCTCCGTTATGGAGCAAAACCTTTCCGTGCTGAAAGAAGCATTTGGTTAAGGAGGTAGGCTCATGGCTCAGCTCACTTGTTAAAATCTCTGCGTCGGCTATGATGGGAAGGCTGTTCTGCAAGACCTGAGTTTTCAGGTCTTTGCAGGCGACTACCTCTGCATTGTGGGAGAAAACGGCTCCGGCAAGAGTACCCTTATGAAAACGATTCTCGGCTTGCAGCCGCCCATCAGCGGCAAAATTTTGACGGGCGACGGGCTGAGGAAAAACGAGATCGGCTATCTGCCGCAACAGACAGTTGTACAAAAGGACTTCCCGGCATCCGTGAGAGAAATCGTTCTCTCCGGGTGCCAGGGGCGCTGCGGCAGCCGTCCCTTTTACAACAAGGAAGAAAAGCTGCTTGCCGCAGACGCTATGGACAAGATGCAAATCACCCGGCTTGCAAGACGCTGCTATCGGGAGCTTTCCGGCGGCCAGCTGCAGCGGGTATTACTTGCCCGTGCGCTGTGCGCTACCCGAAAAATGCTGCTTTTGGACGAGCCTGTTTCCGGGCTTGACCCGAAGGTAACGGCCGAAATGTACCGTTTGATCGGAGAATTGAATATCGGGACGGCATAACCGTTATGATGATTTCTCACGATATAACTGCCTCAGTCAGATATGCCAGCCATATTTTGCATATAGGCGATAACGTTTTTTTCGGAACAAAGACGGAATATCTCAGCAGCCCGCAAGGGCGGATGTTTTCCGCCGAGAAGGGCGGTGATGCGCAGTGACCGCTATTATAGAAAAACTGGCTCTCTATTGGGCATATCCCTTTGTTCGCTATGCGCTGGTGGTCGGTGTGCTGATCGCACTTTGTTCATCTCTGCTGGGGGTCACGCTGGTGTTGAAACGCTTTTCGTTCATCGGCGACGGACTTTCCCATGTGGCGTTCGGGGCTATGGCCATTGCCGCCGTGCTGCAAATCACCAACGAAATGCCGTTGGTCATGGTCATTACGATCATTAGCGCCGTGCTGCTTCTGCGTACCGGGCAGAACACGAAGATCAAGGGCGATGCCGCCATTGCCATGATCTCGGTAGGGGCGCTTGCCATCGGGTATCTGCTGATGAACATTTTCTCCACCTCGTCCAACTTTTCGGGTGATGTGTGCAGCACGCTGTTCGGCTCTACCTCTATTCTAACGCTGTCCCCCGTAGAGGTGTGGCTCTGCGTGGGAATGTCGGTGCTGGTTGTAGCGGTGTTCATGCTGTTTTACAATAAGATTTTTGCTGTAACATTCGATGAAAATTTTGCAAGAGCAACCGGAACGAAAGCAGGATTTTACAATCTGCTGATTGCTATCGTTGTAGCCGTTATCATCGTTCTGGCGATGAACCTTGTCGGTTCGCTGCTGATTTCTGCACTGGTAATTTTCCCGGCGTTGTCCGCTATGCGAATATTTAAGAGTTTCCGTAGCGTAACGATCTGTGCCGCAGCTCTGTCGGTTATATGTGCATTGATCGGTATTTTGGTGTCCATTCTCGCCGGTACGCCGGTAGGCTTGACAATCGTTGCCATTCAGATTGGCGCTTTTGGTCTGTCATGGCTGGCAGGCACAGTTATTGGAGGTGTGAGAAAATGAAAAAGCTGTTTTGCCTGCTGCTGACTGTTCTGATGCTTTGTGCTCTTGCGTCCTGCGGAAATAAAGAAAACGGTAAAGCGCCATCCGGTACTTTACCGAATAATACAACACCTAGTTCATCAACATCGCAAGTACAACCTGCAGAGGAAGAAGAATCTAAAGCGGAAACCTCTGAATCCGTGCAAAGTACAGGCAGTGCCGATGTTGACATAACAAAGCTCAGCAGCACGATGGTCTATTCTGAGGTCTACAATATGATGTATGCCCACGATGACTATGTTGGAAAGACTGTTAAAATGAGAGGGCAATTTGCATATTACGAAGACCCCGAAACAAAAGCGCAGTATTTTGCTTGTATTATCGCTGATGCTACGGCTTGCTGCTCACAGGGATTGGAGTTCGTCCTTGCCGGTGAACATACCTATCCCGATGATTATCCCGAACTGGGCAGTGAGATTACGGTTACGGGTACATTTGAGCTGCACGAGGAAGGAAACTTTCAATACTGTCAGCTGGCTGATGCAGAAATGATTGAGTAAGAACACGACACCCAGCAAAAAACAGGCAGTTTTCCACTGAAGCCGCATTTCTGCGCAATGGTTGACGAAAGCTGTCTGTTTTGCTATATTATGCTCGTCGATACAGAATATATCCGATGTGCGTTTTCTTGCATCGAACAAACCGGGTGGCATTGAACATCGTTCTACAAGCCCTCAGAAGTTATCACCTTAAAATGTAACTTTTCTGGAAATACAAGTTGTTTTTCAGTTTCCTCGGTGTCGAACATTAATTGCGGAAGGCCCTCGACAGATTTTGTTATTGTTAAAAGGTATATTAGAGAGCATTCGGATGAAACTGAGGTAAATGGTTCTGACATCGAACGATAGATAACAAAGGGTGAATTTCCGAAAACTACTGCACCACCGCTGAACCGAAAATGCACCCCATTTTTTGAAATTCTATTAAAGTTAGGGCTATTTGCCAATAAAACCTTTGAAATCGGCATTTTCAGCCGCTTCAAAGGTTTTTCTTTTTGCTTTTGCCGGGGTTAAGATTTTCCCGGGATAATCTTTTATTGAATAACGGTGCCAATTATGAATTTTGTTTATTATAACGGAACAAAAATTGAATATCTTCTTGAAAGAAAAAATGTGAAAAATATTAATTTAAGGGTTAAACGTGATTTATCCGTAAAAGTTTCGGCTCCTGCTTTTGTTTCTCAAAAAATAATTGATAATTTTGTTGTTTTAAACGGAGGCCGAATACTTTCAGCTCTTGAAAAATTCAGCGCGGATAATGAAACTGAAAAAAGTATTTGAGCGGTGAAATTATTTATATTTTGGGCAAGCCCTATGTGTTGGATGTTAAAAAGGATAAATATTCGCATTTTTGTATTCAAAACGGAAAAATAATTTTATATCTTAAATATCCAGATAATTATAAATCAAGATACAATGCTTTTAAAAATTTTTGGCGTGATACATCTGAAAAAATTTTATCCGATATGTTTAAAGAATGCTTTGAATTTTTTAAAAATGAAAATGAAAAAATCCCTTTGCTGAAAATAAGAATTATGAAAAATCAATGGGGAAATTGCCGACCTGAAATGAATATTATAACCATTAAC
>JAJBVR010000121.1 GCA_020859725.1 Clostridiales bacterium
GAATTTTATATGATTTTATCACGTTTTCAATTTTAAATCAATAAATTATTAACGGTTATACCGATTAATAATTATTGTATGGACTTTTTTAATTTGCTGTGCTAAAATAATTTTAAAATAGATAAAACTGTTAAAGGGGTATAGTTTTATGAGTGAAGTAAAAGAAGAAAAAGAGGTGCGCTATGTAGGCGTGCGCGAAAATCTGGCATACGGTTTTGCAAACGCGGGTCAGGTTTTCGGTTATAATTTGGTTGCCGGCGGCTATCTTTCCCTGTTTTTTACAAAGGTGTTCGGAATACCGGGGGAAGCGGTTGCCACAATGATTCTTATTCTCGGTATCTGGGATACAATTAATGATCCCATTATGGGCTCGGTTATTGATAAAACCAGAACGCGGTTCGGAAAACTGCGTCCGTATTTGATGTTTGTGCCGATACCGCTTTCCGTTGCAACCATAATGCTGTTTGCGGGCCCGGAAATTTTGGCGGACGCTAAAAGCACAACGGTTAAAATAATATATATGTACATATCCTATTTTATATGGGAATTTTTCTATACCATAGGTGATGTTCCTTTTTGGGGACTCAGCACGGCAATTTCTCCTTCCCCGTCAGACAGAACAAGGGCAATCTCCTCCGCAAGGCTGATTTCGGGCGTTATAGGCGGTTTGTCAACCACGCTTCTTGTGGTTATGATGGATTTTTCAAACAAGGGCGTTTGGAAAATTACGCTTTCTCAGGATTTTCTTATTCTTGCGATTATTGCCGGAACGGCGGGTATGGCTCTTCTTTCCCTTGCCGGCTGGAAAACAAAGGAAAGAGTTGTTCAGTCAGTTAAAGAGCCGTCTGTAATAGAAGGATTTAAGGTTATGTTCAGAAATAAGCCGTTAATGCTTATTATTGCAAGTAATGTGCTCGGAACTCTTTCAAGCCTTGCAAGTGTTTTTCAAACATATTATTATTCGGAAGTGCTTGATTTAAATTCAGCGGTTTTGTGGATAAATCTGCCGGGCACGATATTCGGCTATTTAACCTATTTGCTTATCCCAAAGCTTAAAAAAAGGCTGGATAACAGGCAGATTGTGCTGCTCAATCTCGGCAGCCGCTTTGTTGTAAGCACACTTGTATTTCTTTTGGGTCTTAAATTTTATAATTCCAATATTGTCGTTATTTCCGTATTGCTGATGGTTCAAAACTTTATTTTCAGCTTTTTCAACACAATTAATATGGTTATTCCCACGGAAATGATTGGAGATACCGTTGATTATATGGAATGGAAAACAGGCGAAAGAAACGAGGGCGTAAGCTTTTCCGTGCTTACATTTGTAAGCAAATTAACAGGCTCTGTTTCAACTTCGCTCGGCACCGCGCTTCTTCCCGTTATAGGATTAAGCTTTGTTAACTCGGGAGGTCAGCAGGTTGCCGTTAAAGGCGAGCATACTGATTTGTATATTTGGGCGCTGTTTACAGTTATTCCTTATACTTTGGGTCTCTTGGCAATGGTCCCGTATCTTTTCTATGATTTAACAGGCGATAAGCTGATGAAAATTCGCTCAGATATGGCGCAGAGGAGAAAAGAATTGTCTAAATCAGTCAGCGGTGGAGGTGTTGAAAATGAATGATGATAAATGCCCGAAATGCGGCGCTCAGCTCAGCAGATTTTATTTAAAGCAAACCTGCCCGAAATGCGGCGTTAATCTTATGTATTATAAGATGGACGAAAGATTGGAAAAGGATGCGGAAAATGCCCGCCGTGAGGTTGCCGGTTTATGGCGGCTTGCAAGGAAAATAGATAAGGCGCACCTTATTGAAAAGCATTATAAAAAGAAAAATCAGCCTTTTCCTTGGGACGAAACTTAGCTTTCCTTATTTTATGAAAATTCGGAATTTTCTGTTAAGGTAATTATTCTTATTTTTCGGAATAATAATATTATGTAATATGAAGTTTAAAAACTCAGGCGTTATAAATAATCGTCTGAGTTTTTTCTTTTTATTTGTATTCTTATTTTTGAAAGGTTTTTATATGGGCTTTGTTGAAATTTTATTAATCGGAATCGGGCTGTCTATGGATGCTTTTGCCGTTTCCATGTGCAAAGGGCTTAAAATGAAAAAGCTTAATTTGAAAGAAACGGTAATAATATCGCTTTTTTTCGGCGGGTTTCAGGCTCTTATGCCGCTTATAGGCTGGCTGCTCGGAAAGCAGTTTGAAAAATATATAATTAATATAGACCATTGGGTGGCATTTGTGCTTTTGGCGTTTATAGGCGGAAAAATGATATTTGATTCGTTCAATGATAATGATAATAAAACGGATAATGATGTTTTGAATATACGTGAGCTTTTTCTTATGGCTGTAGCAACCAGTATTGACGCGCTCGCGGTGGGTATAACCTTTGCTTTTTTGCAAACCGATATACTAAGCTCCGTTCTCATAATAGGTTTATCAACCTTTGCACTTTCGGCAGCCGGAGTTTATATAGGCTTTAAATTCGGCTCAAAATATAAAAACAAAGCGGAGCTTTCGGCGGAATTATTTTAGTAATTATCGGTGTAAAAATTTTGCTTGAGCATTTGGGCATTTTAAGTATTTAAGTTTTTTTATACATAGATTAAAGC
>JAJBVR010000038.1 GCA_020859725.1 Clostridiales bacterium
AGATTGTCTGATGGTCAGAGTGAGAGACGAAATGGTGCTATTCGGTAAACTCTAATCTTCATATTTCAATTAACTAAAATTTTAAAAAATTGGAGGTAAATTTTTTGAAAAAACATTTCAGTAAAAAATTGCTTTCGCTGTTTCTTACCATAGTTATGGCTTTAGGTTGTTTTACAGGCGCTTTAAGCGCCTATGCAGCTCAAGATGAGTCTGATTATTATGATGATAATCTTGCTTATAATTTCCTCGGCTGGGTTGAAACGACGGATGAGCAAACCCTCACTGCCCTTTTGGATTGGGTTGATGAACTTCTTGCCGGAACAGGAATTAAAGGAAATTATTCTCTGAACATAGTTGTAACAACCATCAACATCGATTACGATATTACCAGCACTGACGGGGTTTTCTCCACAATAGACAGCGTTATGCAACTGTTTAACAACACAGCTGTTAATTTGGTTCTTGGGGGAGACGCGAAAAGCATAAACCTTAAAGGCGCGTGCAAGGATTATGCTTCGAACGGCAGTACGAGCACTATCATTACGCGCGAAAACAGTACCTCAAAGGAAGTGCTTCTCGGGCTGTTTAATATTCTCTATCAAAATACCAATTCATACGCGGCGGAGAGCGGCAACTACGGCGGCGGCACTGTTATTCAGTCCTTTATTAACGGCACGCTTAGCCTTGGGTCAACTCTTGACGCCTTGCTTCCCTCTATTCTTGGCAATTCGATATACGGATTAATCGGAGATCTGCTTGGAATGCCTTCCGGATATGAAGACAACATGGTAAACAATATTGTTGTTTACTTACTTAAAACCTTGGTTGCGGATAATTATTCAGATCAAGGCATAAACAATAATATTGACACAAGCTCAAGCACATATTATTTTAAAACTTCAGACGGTCAGCAGCAGTCTCTTGAAGATTGGGGCGAGGATGCTCTTAATAACGCTTTGCTTGACACGCTTATAGGGGTTGACGGCGAATATATTTTCGGCGATTCCGGTTTTTCGCTTGATCTTCAGTCAAATGCATATGACCAAATTTATAATGCGTTCGTTCCTATTTTTGAGCACACACTTCTTCCGCTTCTGGGCACAATAAGCGTTCAGCACAGCTATGTAAATGAATTTACAAAAATGTATTACGGCTATGTTGTTTCTCAGCCGGGATTTACTGTTCCCACCACTCAGGCAGAGGTGGATTCGTATTGGACGGAAGCAGGAATCACAAATTGGATTACAAGCAATCTTAATGACGTTGCGTCTTATCTTGACGGTCTGAAAGATGAAAACGGCGAGCAGATGTTTACGGGTCTCGGAACGCGCCACGATGATGATAGCTTTACCGCCACCTGTACTCCGCAGCAGGCAAAGGATGCTCTTGTTCAGCTGTTTACGAATCTTAATGCTTCAAGAACGGAAGATTCAATCGATGCTTCCACACTCTTTAATAAGGTTTTATACAGCCCTGTAGCAGAAGCTCTTGGCCTTGAAACGGGTGTTCTTAACCTTAATATAAAGGATTACTATTTCGGCGGATATTCAAATATCTTTGATATGTCTGTTCTTCCGTCAGGCGGTTCAATTGCCGGAAATGCATACGGAGTTATTACAGAACTTCTTAAAGCTTTCTTCCCGGGATTCACCGCTCCTGCAGCTTCCGCAGCTCAGGATTTAAATGGCATAGTAACGGAAACAATGAATTGCGCTCTTAAGCTTGTTCAGTATGTTGCTGATAATTCAAGCACGGCAATTCTTTCTGATTTTTATTCTGCAAACGGTGAAAACGCCGTTCTTACTGAATCAAATCTTGAATCGGCTATTCTTCCGCTTGTTAAAGCTATTATCGGCGAAATCGGAATGGCAAAGCAAATCCATCAGGAAACGTGGGATAAGTGCGATGATATTGATGGTGTAATTTTCGTTGCGCTTCAGGAATATCTTAAATATGTTCTTCCCGATTATGATTATTCTTCGCTTGCCACAGTAGGTTCTGACGGATATATTGACACAAGCTTAGATCAGTATCAGTATATGGCAAGAGACGCTGTTGCTTATGTAATGCAAAGTTCTGTTCCGCTTATGGAAAAAGACGGCTCTCAGTGGAGCACATTTGAAAAGGGCGGCACAAAGAACGGCAAGCTTGTTGACGACAGCACAACATTATATGATTTGCTCAACAAGGCTCTTTGCTATTATGCAGATAATATGAACATTGCGCAGCTGCTTAATTTAACCAATTATACGGTAAGCGGCACATCAGGCTCAGACGGATATGAAAGCGCAATAAATCTTGACAACACATTGTTTGAAAATATTGACAATATTGTTAACGCGGCGTTCCCGATGCTTCCGTCGCTCTTTAAAGAGGCCGAAGGAAATGTAAATTCGCAAGAACTTATTATTGACACTCTTGTTAACGGGATTATAAATATATCCGATGTAAACACAACTTCTTATGGCCATGGAGGCAGTTATCAGGGTATAAGCGCAATTTTGGCAAATCTTGTTTATATGTTTACGGAATCGGCTCCTGTTACAAAAACGTCTGTTATAAATGTTGTTTATATCTTTATACAAGATATTTTCAATGTTATATTAGGCG
>JAJBVR010000222.1 GCA_020859725.1 Clostridiales bacterium
AAATTAAATTACTGTTATATAAAATCATTTTTGAATTATTTACTTTTAAGATCCTTAAGAATTTCCGCAACAACTTCCCTTTCATCAAAATGAATTGTGCCCGTAGGAAGAATCTGGTAAGTTTCGTGACCTTTTCCGGCAAGCAGAATTATATCGTCCTTTTCTGCGTTTTCCATAGCCCAGCGTATAGCGTCTTTTCTGTTTTCAATAACCACATAAGGTGTGGAAACACCTTTCATTCCTTCAAGAATATCATCTATGATTTTTTTTGGATTTTCAGAACGGGGATTATCTGAGGTTACTATGCAAAAATCCGATAACTCAGCGGCTATTTTACCCATCTTCGGGCGTTTATCGGCATCTCTGTCTCCTCCGCAGCCAAAAAGAGTTACAACTCTTTTTTTTGCTATTTCCCTGAGTGATGAAATTATATTATCCAAGCCGTCCGGGGAATGTGCGTAATCAATTATTACGGTAAAATCTGTATTTGTGGGAACAACCTCAATTCTTCCCTTAACACCTTTTGATTTTGCAATCGCACTGAGCACATCATCAAAATCTATTCCGAGAGCCAATGAAACCGAGGCGGCGCAGAGCGAATTATACACTGAAAATCTTCCCGGGATAGGGCAACTGACTCTTCCTATCAAATTACCTACCAATTCAAATTCAACACCTGTTGATTTGAATTTAACATTTTTTGCCACATAATCGGCATTATTTGTATTAACGGCGTATGACAAAACCTTGCAAGGCAATCCCTTTACAATTTCAAGGCCGTATTTATCATCAGCGTTAGTAACCGCCAGTGAGCAATTTTCAAAAAGTTTTCTTTTTGAATTAAAATAGTTTTCCCAGGTTTTATGATAATCCAAATGATCCTGCGTTAAATTTGTAAATGCCGCCGCTTCAAAGTGAAGCCCGTTTACACGTCCCTGAGCAAGCGCTTGGGATGAAACTTCCATTACGCAGTATTCACATTCAGATTCAACCATTAATTTGAAAAGCTTTTGAAGCTCATATGCATCGGGGGTAGTATATTTGGCAGGATAAACTTCAGCGCACACCATATTTTGAACAGTTCCTATTAAGCCCACCTTTTTTCCCGCGTATTCAAGAATTTGCTTAATTAAAAATGTAGTAGTTGTTTTGCCGTTTGTTCCCGTTACGCCGACAAGCTTTAATTTTTTTGCGGGATTTCCGAAAAAGTTGGCGCAAATAACAGCATATGCAAGGCGCGTGTTTTCTACTATTATCTGCCGCTTTAATCCCAAATCATGGCCGCACACAACATAAGCCGCTCCGTTTTCAATCATTTCCTTTGCAACTGAATGTCCGTCAAAAGTGCCGCCCTTAATACACACAAAAAGGCTGCCTTCCTTAACAAGTCTTGAATCCTGGGTAACATCGGCAATTTCCGCTTCTTCATACAAATTCTTAACTTTAATTCCCTGTAATAATTCCGATAATTTCATTTTAATTCCCCCAAAGTTTTGCTTTCGGGCGTTTAAACATTAACGCTCCGAATGCATAAATATTTAAATGTTAATCCAAAACAGCCTGAGTTGATTTGAATGATACTGTTATAACAGAACCTATTTCAACCTCTTTGCCCACATCCTCACTTTGCTTATATGCCACAACCATTGCATTATTTGCTGAATTTCCAGATATCTGAAGATTAAGATTGCTGCTTGCCGCAAGCTTATTAGCCTCTGTAACTGTTAATCCCGTAAAATCAGGAATTTTAGTTGTTTGCTTATCTTCATCATCGGTATAAAGCACAACGGTGCCGCCGGAAGGAATTGTATTTGTTGACGCCGGCGACTGCCTTGTTACGGTTTTGCCGCTTCCCACAATTTTAACCTCAAGTCCCAAGTTAGCTAATCTATCTTTAGCCTGTGAAGTTGTTTTTCCTATTACATCTGGAGTTTTAACGGAAAGATCCTTCTTTTCCTCATCCGTATATGTAGGCTCAATACCCAAAACATTCATTGCTTCTTCAATACCAGTTGCCGCAATGGGAGCGCAGATTGCGCCGCCGCCGAGATCAACACTTGGGTCATCGCATATTATCAGCATAGCTATCTGAGGATCATCCGAAGGCGCTATAGCCGCAAAAGAAACAATATATTTGTCCTTTTCCCCCTCTTTTGATTCGCCCAATTTTGTGGAAGTACCTGTTTTTCCACCTACTCTGTACCCGGCTACATAACCGTTTTTTCCTGTTCCGTTATCAACAACGGACTGCATCATTTGGCAAACCTTTTTTGATGTATCCTCACTTATAACCTGCCTTACAACATTAGTCTTCGTTTTTGAAACGGTATTGCCGTCTGAATCCTTAATTTCCGAAACAACATAAGGGGTAAGAAGCTTTCCTCCGTTTGCTATGGCGCAAAGACCTGTGCACACCTGAATCGGAGTAAGACTGTTTGTTTGCCCGAAAGCTGCAGAAGAAAGCTCAACAATGCCGTATTGATTTTCTTCATAATACTGAGGACTTGCTTCCCCCGGCAAATCAATGCCTGTTTTTTGAGTAAAACCGAATCCGTCAAAATATTTAAAATAATTATGAACGCCTAATTTCTGCCCTATGGTTATAAAAAACGGATTGCAGGAATTTTCAAGCCCCTGAGTTAATGTTTGAGTTCCGTGGCCGGGATGATAATGGCAGTTCATTTTATATTTATCCACCTGGATTGAGCACGTACAAGTATAGGTTGTGTTAAGATTTACAACATCTTCTTCAAGAGCCGCCGACGCCATAAAGGTTTTGAAAACCGAACCCGGAATATATGTATCGGAAACCACGAAATTCCTCCACTGCCTCTGAACATATTCGCTTTGCTTTGCCGCCTTTTCATCTTCATCGGTTATTTTATTGAGTTCCTGCGTATATTTATCGTAAGTTATTGTATACGGATCATTACTGTCATAATCTGGAAGTGAAGCCATAGCAAGCACTGCTCCGGTATTACAATCCATCACAACTCCGTAACAACCTTTCGCGCTGTATTCCTCCAATGTTCTCTGAAGCTCTTTTGCAAGATAATACTGAATTGTTGTGTTTATCGTAAGGCTTAGCGAATATCCGTCCTGTGCTTCCACCGAAGTTTCATAATCATCCGAAATTGAATTGCCCTTGGAATCCTTTGCCGTTATGGTTCTGCCGTTTATTCCCGTTAACTGCTCATTGTAATATGACTCTATTCCCGCCAGCCCCTGATTATCGGCTCCCGTAAATCCTATAACCGATGACGCAAGCTGACCGTAAGGATAATAGCGCTCTGTTGCCTGCTGAAACCCTATGCATAATGAAAGCTTATTATCCGACACAAAAGAAGCAATTTCTTCCTTAATTCTGTTTTCAACATTTTCTTCTACTTTTTGATACTGACTTTGTTCTTTGCTTTTTTCCAAAAGATTCGATTTTTCTTCGTCATCATATCCAAAAGTTTCCGCAAGATAGTTTACTATCAAATCTCTGTTTTTATCGGTTATATTGGAAGGGTCTATAAACACCGTCCATACCGTTGCGGATTGTGCCAGCACATTTCCTTCGCTGTCATAAATAGTGCCTCTCATCGCTTCTATTTCGGTGTCTGAAAGCTGCTGGCTTTTGGCTTTATCCGAATATTCAGCGCCTTTAACAATCTGGATATAAAAAAGGCGGCCAACATCGGCTGTGAACAGGAACACCACTATTATTCCGATAATAAGCACTCTTTTTGCAAGTTCTTTTCTGAACCCCGACATTATATTATTCCGCCTTTCTCTTATAATTTATATATTATAATAATATATTTTATGAGAGTTAAGAAAATCCCAACTCTCAATAATACTGATTAAAAACAGATAATATTACTCCGCCGATTCAGAACTTGCCGCGGCAGTCTTATATTCGGAGGAATCTATATATTGTATCTGATTGGATCGCAATCTTGTCATACCCGATTTTTCAACCGCATAAGCGTCTATCTGCGACACGGAAACCAAGGCTTCCAGCTGTGAATTTAAACTTACATTTTCACTTTCCGCCGCCGCTATATCGGTTTTGATGCCGGCAATACTGCGCGTAAGTTCATTTTTTTGAACATATGTATACAATACGCCGAACAGCATTGAAACGCAAAGAGCCGTAACAGTTAAAATAGAAGCCGCCTTAACAAAAGCCTTTTTTTGATCTGCAATAAGCTCTTTTCTGCTTTTAAGCTTGGTATTGGGTCTTAAATTAAATCCCTTTTTCTTTTCGGGATTAAGCTGAGGAGCGGCAGACGAACGGGTTTTATTAAAAGCGTCCACCGCGTATGAAGCGTCTGAAGAATATGAATATCTTCTGAAATCATTTGTATTTACCATTTTACGCCCTGCCTTTCCTTATTAATATTTTTTAAAAGCGCGCAGTCTGGATGACCTTGCTCTTGGATTTTCTTCAAGCTCTTTTTCACTTGGAGATATTGATTTAAACATCAATTCGCCCTTTGGCTTATTTCCGCATATACAAACGGGAAATTCTTTCGGGCAGGTACAGCCCTTTGCCCACTGTGCAAATTTTTCTTTAACAATTCTGTCCTCAAGAGAATGAAAGGTTATAACAGAAATAATTCCGCCCGGATTAAGGCATTCAAAAATTGAATCCAACGCGGTTTTCAGCCTGTCCAATTCGCCATTAACCTCAATTCTTACAGCCTGAAAGGTTTTTCTGGCGGGATGCCCCTTTTTCAATTCTTTTGCCGGCATTGATTTTTTTATAATATCTACAAGTTCAAAAGTTGTTTCAATGGGCTTGTCCGCCCTGGCTTTAACAATATTTTTCGCAATACTCCGGCTGAATTTTTCCTCTGAATAATTCCATATAACATCTGCCAGTGTTTTTTCATCATATGTATTTACAACGTCATAAGCGGAAATCCCCGTTTTAGACATTCGCATATCAAGAGGCGCATTTTGGTGAAAGGAAAATCCGCGTTCGGCATTATCAAGCTGAAATGAGCTTACTCCCAAATCAAGCAGCATGCCGTCTATAGCCGGGATATTGAGGTTTAAAAGTATATTTTTTATATCTGAAAAATTAGCGTGCACAATATTAACATTCTTAAATTCAGCAAGCCTATTATTTAAAACGGCTATCGCGTCCGGGTCTTGATCTATTGCAATAAGCCTTTTGACTCTTTTTGCTATTTCACGCGAATGACCTCCGCCCCCGGCTGTTCCGTCCGCAATAATTTTATCTTTACTTAGCTGAAGAGAATCAAGCGCCTCTTTAAAAAGCACGCTTTTATGATTAAATTCCATTATTCCTGCCCGCCGTTAACCTTATCCATCAAATCATAAATACCCATTGACGAATCAAAGGTTTGCTGCATTTTTTCAAATTCGTCAGCGTTCCAAATTTCAATCGTTTTTCCATTGCCTTCAAATATAACATCGCTGTCATTTGAAAGCTTGGCAAGCTCTTTTAATCTTTGATTAAGTGTAAATCTTCCCTGCGCGTCCAAAATGCATTCTTCTGCGTTTCTCAGGAAATCCTTTGAAGTTTCATACTTTTGATTTTCAGTTCCCTTTTGCATATTTGCATAAGTAATTTCAAATTCTTCTGTTGGATATAAAGTTATACATTTGCATCCCTTAACGGTAACGGCAACCATATAAAACTCTTTTCCGAGCCTTTCCCTCCATTTCGTCGGAACAGAAAGCCTGCCTTTGCTGTCAAGCTTATAATTATCCAGCGTTCCCACAAACAAATGCATATGCCTTCTCCCTTCCTAAAAAATGGATTTCCCCGAATTAAATTATGGATTTAATTGAATTTAATGGGATTTTAAAGGATTTACTCCCTAATACAGTTAATTATAATAGTGTTAACATTTAAAGTCAACCCTAAATTAATCCGATTTGATATTGTAACATAATTGTAATAATTATTGTTTTCAAGTTCATATTATGCTATAATTCGGATTATGGGGGGTATGAAAATGGCAGATTATAAAACAACTTGGAAAGAAAAAATAGGATACGGCGTGGGAGCCATAGGCCTTGACCTTTCATACGGATTATTTTATTCATATTTATCATACTATCTTTCAAGCGTGCTTGGAATTAAAGAAGCGTTTTTGCTTATTTTAACTCCTCTTGCAAGAATATGGGACGGAATTAACGATCCGATAATTGGCACTATTGTTGACAGCACAAAAACAAAAATGGGAAAATACAGACCGTGGATAATCATCGGCACTGTTTCAAATGCTATTGTACTTTCGCTTTTATTTACCTCATTCGGTATGAGCGGCACAAAGCTTTACATATATATAGCAGTAATGTATGTTCTTTGGGGAATGACGAATACAATGGCGGATATACCTTACTGGTCTATGGTACCGAGCTTTACCAACGACCCTAAGGACAGAAATTTGGTTGCAACCGTGGCGCGCACGTTCAGCGGATTGGGTCAGGGAATTATTACCGTTCTTACCCCTGTGATTCTGCCGCTGCTTTCAAGCGGAATTGAAAAAACAGATAAAGGCTACAGCGCTTCCGGATTTTCAAAATGGGCAATAATATGTGCTTTGCTTCTTGTGTTTTTCGCGGTTACGTGCGTGCTTTCCACAAAAGAAAGGAATGTAATTTACAACACCGAAAAATTCAGCTTTAAAAAAATGTTTAAGGTTATAGGCGGAAATGATCAGCTTATAATTTTTATGATTTTTGCAATGATTTCAAATGCGGGTTGGTATCTTACAAGCGGCACCGCGGTATATTACTTCACTGATGTGCTTGGCGAACCCACATCTCAAAGCCTTTTTTCAATGATAGGCGCCGTCGGCTCCGTTCTTGGACTTCTTGTAATCCCCGTACTGGAAAAGAAGCTGTCAAACCGAACCATTTATCAAATTTCTTTAGGATTGGCCATAATCGGTTATATTTTAATGTATATCTTCGGTCCCGTTTTAAAAATAACAATAGCGCTTGACATAAGCTATATTCTTGCCAGCACCGGAATAGGTTCTATGTTTGTGGCGCAAACTATTTTCCTTGCCGATATTGTTGATTACGGTGAATATAAAACAGGTAAGCGAAATGAAAGCATTACTTTTTCAATGAAAGGCTTTCTTCAAAAAATGGCTTACACCATTCAAACAATCTTCCTTTTCGGAGGACTCGGAATAATGAATTACAACAGCCAGATTTCATCCGGAGTAATTAATGAATCAACAAAAACGGCAATAGGGATTATCTGTTTCGGCATTCCGCCCGTATTAATGATTATCTCGTTTATTATTTTCAGCAGCAAATTTAAAATTCACGGAGAGCTTCGTAAAAAAGTTCATGATTATATTTCCGAAAAAAGGACGGAAAACAGCCAAAATAATTGATAAAAAAACGCTGCTCACATAAATGCGAGCAGCGTTTTCAATACTTTTATAAAATTTTCGTTTATTCGGCAGAATTCTTTTTATTATTCATTCCCTGGCGTATTCTTCTTACATCGGCAAGCGCTTTATACAATGAATCATCAATAGAAAGCAGAGTATCATCGGCATAATTATTAACAGCCGTAAGCATTTCACGGCTTTTATTCTGAGCCGATGTAACCATATCGTTTGCCTGAGTTGTGGCATTGCTTAAAATTTCAGACGCATGACTCTGAGACTCCTTAACATAATTATCGCCTTCCTCTTTTGCCTTTGCAATAATATCTGCCGCTTCCGCCTGAGCGGTTTGAGTAATCTGATCGCGCGCTACAAGCTCACGAGCCTGAGCCTGAGCCTCGGCAATAATTTCAGCCGCTTCTTTCTTGGCTTCGTCAAGAATGCTGTTTCTTGAATCAACAATAGCCTTAGCCTGCTTTGTTTCCTGAGGAGTATTTAAACGAATATCCTCAATAATTGTTTTAATTTTTTCAACATCAACAAGGCTTTTTTTAGTCATCGGCATAGATGTTGCATCATCAAGAACATCTTCCAAATCCTCAAGCAAAATATCTGTATTAGTCATTATTTATTTCTCCTTTGCATCTTTTAATTACGTCTTCTAAAACTTCGCACGGAACAAATTGAGATATATCGCCGTTAAGGCAGCACACCTCTTTAACCATACTTGACGAAAGAAACATATTTTTACCGTTTGCCGCCAAAAACACGGTTTCAATGCCCGGCAAAAGGCTTTTATTGGTAAGAGCCTGCTGAAATTCATAATCAAAATCAGAAACAGCTCTCAGTCCCTTTACTATTGCAACGGCATCCTGCTTTTTTGCATAATCAACAAGAAGCCCGTTAAAAGTATCAACCTCAACATTTTTGCTTGCTATGCATTTTTTCAAAAAAGCAACTCTTTCATCAACCGTAAACATGGAATGCTTTGAGCTGTTTGTCATAACAAGCACAATAACCTTGTCGAAAAGTTCCGCCGCACGTTCTATAATATCTTTATGACCCAATGTAACAGGATCAAAACTTCCGGGGCAAATAGCTATTTTCATATTTTAACTTTCCTTTCGGTAAAGAGTAAGTTTTGTTTTTCCGTAGTTTCTGCACTTCCAAACCGAAAAATTACCAAAACTTTCCGGCAGTTCTTCGTTACGCGCGGTTTCGCAAACAATTATCCCGCCGAAAGCAATTTGCTCATCAAGCATAGGCGGCGCTTTTTCAATCAGCCCCGAATGATAAGGAGGATCCAAAAAAGCAATATCATAGCTTCCGCTTTTTAAAAGAAAAGACAATGAATCGCACAAATAGATTTGAGATTTTTGCAAAAATCCGCAATTCTCAACATTTCTGCAAACAACAGCTTTAGCGTTTTTATCATTTTCAACAAAAACGCAGCTTTCCGCCCCTCTTGACAATGCCTCGATACCAAGCTGACCCGAGCCGGCAAACAAATCAAGAATTTTTTTGCCGGATATATCAAATTGAATCATACTGAAAAGCGCCTCTTTAACGCTTTCAGCTGTTGGTCTTGTAACATCCTCGCCGAAAAGCGTTTCAATACGTTTTCCTCTGGCTGAACCTGTAATAACTCTCATCATAAGCGATTATCCTTTGCACCGACAGCGGCTCAATAGCAATCTGCCGATCCGCCTGATACCGCTTACTTGATATTATACACATTACATTATACATTTCATAAACCGCATAGTCAAGATTAGAAACATTTTTTTTACAAATTATGATAAAAAGCAAAAATATTTTCCGCATCGCCTTCTGAAATAAGCGGGCATTTCTTAAGT
Organism: Clostridiales bacterium; assembly: GCA_020859725.1. Classification (GTDB taxonomy): domain Bacteria; phylum Bacillota; class Clostridia; order Oscillospirales; family Acutalibacteraceae; genus Eubacterium_R. The sequence goes on from JAJBVR010000222.1 coordinate 9,230, forward strand.
TCCTCAATGCCGCACTCTTTAATAGCGGATATTGTTTTAAAATGTTTCAGAAGCGCTTTTGCCTTTTTTTCTCCTATTCCGTTAATTTTCAAAAGACCTGATGAAAAAGCGCTTTTTTTATGCTTTGTATGGTGATATGAAATTGCGAACCTATGCACCTCTTCCTGAATATTTGAAACAAGTGTAAAAGCTGCTCTGTTGGAGTTGATTTCAATTTCGCCGCCTCCGAAAGCAATCGCTCTTGTGCGGTGCTTATTATCTTTAACCATACCGTACACGGGAACATTTATACCCGTTTTATTAACTACAGGAAGAACAGCGTTAACCTGAGGCTGCCCGCCGTCCAGCAAAATCAAATCGGGAAGAATTTTAAACGTGCTTCCCTCCTCGTCATTATAATAGTGATTAAATCTTCTTGTAAGCACCTCATTCATAGAGCCCACATCATTTTGGCCCTCAAACCCTTTAACCGCAAATTTTTTATAAGCGGATTTCATTGGCCTGCCGTTATGAAAAACAACCATACCCGCAACATTATCCGCTCCGAAAGTGTGAGAAATATCATAGCTTTCAATATATTCCGGAGGTTTAGGCAGCCCCAATAAATTTCCCAGCTCCTCCAAAGCGGCAAATTCTCTGCCGAGTCTTCCTTCGCTTTGAGCCAAATGTTCATTCGCGTTGCTTACGCACAAATTAACTATTGAAAGATGTTCTCCTTTTTGAGGATGAATAAATTCCGTTTTTTTACCTCTTTTGCTTTCAAGAAATCTTAGCAAAAGCTCTTCATCTTCTATTTCTCCGTCAACAGCTATTCTTGAAGGGATACGACTCCGCATTGAATAATAGCGTTCTATAAGCTCAAAACGCGCCGCTTTTAAGTCGTCTACAGAATCTATAATCCAAAATTCACTGTCCGTAAGCTTGCCGTTTTCAAATCTTATAACCTCAAAGCAAGCTTTCTTTTTTCCGTTTACAAGTGCAAAAACATCTTCCTCCGGCACGTTTATGGACACAACTTTTTGTTTTTCCTCAAGATTTTTTACTGCTTTAATCCTGTCCCTGAGCTTTGCCGCCTCTTCAAACTGCAGAGATTCCGAATATTCATTCATTTTAGCCGTCATCTCTTTAACAGCGGCTCGGCTGCCTCCTTTAAGAAAAGCAACCGCGTCATTAACATTATTGACATATTCTTTTTGAGTTATTCTTCCGGCGCAGGGAGCGGAGCACAAACCAATAAATCCGTTTAAACACGGCCGAGATTTTCCGTAATCCCTGGGAAAACGTTTGCCGCACCGCGGAAGTTTGAATATTTTAAGTGTTTCATCAACCGCCTGTTTAACAGAAAAATTTGAAATGTAAGGGCCTATATAATATGCGCCGTCATCATCTATTCTTTTGCACTCTGAAATTCTCGGAAATTCTTCCTTTGTTATTTTAATATAATTATAGCCGTTATCATCTTTTAACAGTATATTGTATTTGGGCATATGCTGCTTTATAAGCGAGCATTCCAAAACCAGTGCTTCAAATTCGGTATCAACAAGAATGTAATCAAAATCATCAACATTTTCAACCATTTTAATAACCTTAACGGAATGGTTTGAATGTGAACCAAAATAAGAAGAGACTCTGTTTTTAAGCTTCTTTGCCTTGCCTATATAAATGATTTTTTTATCCTTATTTTTCATTATATACACTCCCGGCTGAAGCGGAAGCGCCATAGCTTTTTTACGAAGCTGTTGTTCTGTCAAATCAATCACCTGCAAATAAATAGCGACCTATATTAATTCCTTTATCTTTATAATTTAATACTAACACAAATTTCTTTTTGAGTAAAGCAAAGGGGCGCAGAAAAACTGCGCCCAGGGCAAAGAATACAACTTAATCGGCGAAACCGCTTTTTACAAGAGCAACAAGCCCCTCAACAGCGCTTTCTTCATCAGTTCCGTCAGCAATAATGCGAATATCCGTTCCGCCCATTATTCCAAGGGAAAGCACACCTAAAAGAGATTTAGCATTTACCCTTCTTTCTTCTTTTTCAACCCAAATTGATGATTTGAACTCATTTGCCTTTTGAATAAAGAATGTTGCAGGGCGGGCATGCAAACCAACCTGATTTTCAACCTTTACATCTTTTACAAACATAATATAACCCTCTCATCTGTAAAATAATTATTAAACATTAGTTAATTAATTGCATTACATATTATACCACTAAACAAAATTTGGTCAATGAATTGCGGCGAAGTTCGTATGACTTGTGAATCAAACACAAAATATTATGCCCTGATTTGTGCAAAATTCACATATATTTTTATGTTTATTTTAAATGAGAAAAAAATATACGGTCTTTCGGCAATAATTCCGCTTTTTCAAGCATATCGGGTCTTCGCTCATATGTTCGTCTGAGCGATTCCTCACGTTTCCATTTTTCAACGTTGGCGTGATGACCCGTAATCAGCACTTCCGGCACTTTTCTGCCTTTCCATTCATACGGGCGGGTATATTGGGGATATTCCAGAAGAGAATTATAATGACTTTCTTCTGTAAAGCATTCTTCATTTGAAAGCACACCGGGCTGCAGGCGTGAAACCGCGTCCGCAAGTATAAGCGCGGGAAGCTCTCCACCTGTTAAAACATAATCCCCCACCGATATTTCCTCCGGCTTGAGTTCTTCTATAACTCTTTCATCCATACCTTCATAATGCCCGCAAAGAAGCGCAATATTTTTCATTTTCGCAAGTTCTTTTACACGCTGCTGATTTAAAGTTTTGCCTTGGGGAGTAAGATAAATAAGATGAGGTTTTAAATCCAGCTTAGCGCATATATCCATATAGCAGTCATAAACAGGCTGAGCCTGCATTATCATCCCCATTCCGCCGCCATAGGGAGTATCATCCACTCGGCGGTGCTTATCCTTTGTATAATCCCTGATATTAGTACATTCAATCTGAATTTTGCCTGCCCTGCGCGCTCTGCCTATTACACTTTCATTTAAGTATAAACCGCACATTTCGGGAAAAAGAGTAAGTATATCAATCCTCATCAAAAAGCCCTTTCATTGGTTTTATTTTAATAAATCTGCCTTTTGTATCAATTTTTAAAACAATATCAGGTATTACGGGAATATAAGTGTGATTCCCGCCGTTATTTACATCCAAAATATCCGAAGCGCCGAAGTTGCAAACATCTTCAACAACTCCGTAATTTTCATCTGTTTTTTCATTTAATACAATACAGCCGATTATATCCTGAATATATTCAGAGCCTTTTTTTATTTTTGCGTCATTCCTGTTTCCGAACAAAACCCTGTTTTTATATTTTTCGGCCTTATCAATAGAATCTATTTCCGAAAATTTCAGAATAGCGCTGTTTTTCTGAGACCTTACGGAAATAAGTGACAGTGCTTCAATTCCGCCGGCATCCAAATAAAGAGTTTTAAACTGCGATAAATAGTTAATATCATCACACCAAAGTTCAAATTTCACTTCACCCTTTAATCCGTGAGTATTCACAATTTTGCCGACTTCAAGAAACTGTTTCATTTAAAATACCGTCCCGATAAAAAGTAAGAATTTTGATACACGTGAAAAGCAATCAATCCAATGATTATTCTAACACACAAAAAGATTTATTTCCACACTTAATTCACTGCATATTATTTAAGCCTGCAATAATCAGAACAATACATTATATGCCGTTTAAATTATTAGGCTAAAAATAAAGTGCTTGCCGTTTAGGAAAGCACTTATCAGTTTATTTTATTTCAACGGAAACCCGCTGATCATTTCTTGTTGCGGCAGCCCTCATAACAACACGAATTGCCTTTGCAATTCTTCCCTGCTTTCCGATAACTCTGCCCATATCTTCCTGTGCAACGTGAACCCTGTACTCGGTTACACCGTTTTCAGCGTCAACAACTTCAACGGAAACCGCATCAGGATTATCAACCAATCCCTTTAAAATAGATATTAACAAATCCTTCAAAGAATACACCTCCGATTAACCCTTAATTCTAAAGATTAAAGGATTCCTTCTTTCTTAAGAATGCTTTTAACGGTATCGGTTGGCTGAGCACCGTTCGCTATCCATTTTTTTGCCTTATCGGCATCAATTTTAATTTCAGCGGGATCTACCATAGTGTTGTAAGTTCCGATTTCTTCAATAAAGCGGCCGTCGCGCGGAAATCTTGAATCTGCAACAACAACACGATAAAAGGGAGCTCTTTTAGCGCCCATCCTGCGAAGTCTGATTTTTACTGCCATTTTTATTACCTCCGAAAAAAATATAATAAATAATATATTTAAC
>JAJBVR010000215.1 GCA_020859725.1 Clostridiales bacterium
ATCATTCACTTTACCCTATCAGCGGAACAGATCCCGTTCTGCTTACAGATTTGAAAAATTATGAGCTTCAACGCAGGCAGGTTATAGACAACACCGAAAGCTTTGTAAACGGCTATCCCGCAAACAACGTGCTTCTTTACGGAGACAGAGGCACGGGAAAAAGCTCCACCGTTCACGCGGTTTTAAATGAATACGCAAAATACGGGCTCAGAATGATTGAAATATCAAAAAGCGATATTCCGGATTTAACTCTTATAAGAGAGCTTTTATCAGAAAGCCCGATGAAATTTATTATTTTCATTGATGATTTATGCTTTGATTCGCATGATTATTCTTTCGGCGAATTAAAAGCGGCTCTTGAAGACAGTCTGTCCGGGCGCAAGCATAACACAATTATTTATGCAACTTCAAACCGCCGCCATTTAATTAAAGAAAATTTTTCAGACCGTGAAAATGATATCAACAGAAACGATATTATGCAGGAACAGCTTAGCCTTTCCGACAGATTCGGACTTTCTGTAACATTTATTAATCCGGATAAAAAAGCTTATTTGGATGTTGTTGAAAAAATAGCCGAAGACAGAAAGCTAAAAGCAGATAAAGACAAGTTATTTCTTGTGGCGGAGCAATGGGCTTCCAAAAAGGGCGGCCGTTCGCCCAGATGTGCAAGGCAGTTTATTGATTTTGTTGAAAGCGCGGAAAAACGCGGAAAAGAATGGTAAAGGATACAAAATATTTTATTTATATTTTTTTAACAAATTTAACTGTTTATTAACCTGAAAATCAAATTATGAACAAAAACAAATGATATTGTTTTGGTACTGAAAGGAGATTTAATATGAGCAATAAAATTCTTGTTGTTGATGACGACCACAATATTTGCGAGCTTTTAAAACTTTATCTTGAAAATGAAGGTTATACTGTTTATGTGGCAACTGACGGCCAGGCCGCCGTTGATATGTTTGCTTCAAAAGCGCCCGACCTGATTTTGCTTGATATAATGCTTCCTAAAATGGACGGATGGCAGGTTTGCAGAGAAATAAGAAAAACATCATCCGTTCCGATAATCATGCTTACCGCAAAAGGAGAAACCTTTGACAAGGTTTTGGGCCTTGAGTTTGGGGCAGACGATTATGTAACAAAGCCCTTTGACGCCAAAGAAATTATGGCAAGAATAAAAGCGGTTCTGCGCCGTGCAAAAGGTGAAACAGAGGCTTCTTCAGAAAAAAAGGTAGTTGTATATGACAAACTTGAAATCAATATAGAAAAATATGAGCTTAAGGTTAACGGCGTTGTAATTGATACTCCGCCTAAAGAATTAGGGCTTATTTACCATTTTGCTTCTAATCCGAACATGGTTTATACACGCGATCAGCTTTTGGATAAGGTGTGGGGATTTGACTATTACGGAGATTCCAGAACCGTTGACGTTCACGTTAAAAGACTTCGTGAAAAGCTTGAAGGAGTATCTGACAAATGGTCGCTTAAAACCGTTTGGGGAGTAGGATACAAATTTGAAACCAAGGAATAAGTTAAATGGCTAAAAAAGCTAATAGAAAATTCGAAAAAAAAATATGGCGCTTCCCCGAATGGGCAGCAAAGCTTTTACATATAAAGGCTAATATTTTCAGTAAATATTTTTTTACCTTTGCGGCCATATTCTTAACCGTGCTTATTGTGTTGGGTTCAACGCTTATGCTTTTGGTAAATAATTATACTGTGGGTGAGCAAACCAATTTACTTAAAGATAACGTTGAATCAATAACGGTCACAATAGAGGGCACGCTTATTACCCAGAATATGAATAATAAATACAGCATGGAAAAAGAGCTTTTGTGTGAAATCCTCGCAACCGTGTCACAATCCATCAATGCCGATGTTTTTGTATGCGATACGGAAGGAAACATTATTCTTTGCAGAGACAGAGCAGGTTCCGTTCCCGTGCTGGGCTATTTTGAGGCGTGCGGCGTGCACGACAATATCACAATGAGCAGCCACATACTTTCAGCTATATATCAACAGGGCGAAATTGTTCAGAAAGCCAATGTTGCAGGAACTCAATACTTTGTTGCCGGCCGCGCTATTTATTCAGACGGAAGAATTATATGTTCGGTTTTTGCTCTTTCAAATTCCGGAATACAAAATCTTTCAATTACCGTTTTCAGATTATTTTTAATATCCGCATTTTTCTGCCTTGTTTTTGCGTTTATTTGTATATACTACTTAACAAAGAAAATGGTTTCCCCGCTTCAGCAAATGAGCAGGGCGGCAAAGCAGTTCGCCGTAGGGGACTTTTCTTACAGAGTTAAAATTGACAGTGAAGATGAGCTTGCCGATTTGGGAACGGCGTTTAATGATATGGCGGACGCACTTGACGTGCTTGAAGGCTCACGCAGAAGCTTTGTTTCAAACGTTTCGCATGAATTAAAAACGCCTATGACTTCTATTTCCGGATTTATAGACGGAATTTTGGACGGAACAATACCAAAAGAAAAGCAGGATTATTATTTAAAAATAGTAAGCGGTGAAGTTAAAAGGCTTTCAA
>JAJBVR010000139.1 GCA_020859725.1 Clostridiales bacterium
GTTCTTCGCTTGTGGCTCATTTGGGCGGAATTTCAGAAGTAAATACCCTTGCGCCGCATTATGTGTGCCCGAACTGCAAGAAAAGTGAATTTATAACTGACGGAAGTGTAGGCTCCGGATTTGATTTGCCGCCGAAAAACTGCCCTGTTTGCGGCGCTCCTATGGATAGGGACGGTCATGAAATCCCGTTTGAAACATTTTTGGGCTTTGACGGCGATAAAGAACCTGATATAGACCTTAATTTCAGCGGTGATTATCAATCTCAATCCCATAAATTTACAGAGGAACTGTTTGGCAAAACGCATGTTTTTAAAGCCGGAACCATGGCTACCGTTGCAGACAAAACTGCTTACGGATACGTTAAAAAATATCTGGAGGAGCGCGGGCTTAAGGTGTCGCGCGCCGAGGAGGACAGGCTTACGGCGGGATGCACCGGAATAAAGCGGACAACAGGTCAGCACCCGGGTGGAATGGTTGTTGTGCCAAGCGAATATGAGGTTGAAGATTTTACTCCGATTCAGTATCCTTCTGATGACGCTTCAAAAGGTACTCTTACAACCCATTTTGATTTTAAAAATGCTCTTCATGACACTCTTTTAAAGCTTGACGAACTTGGCCACGATGTGCCCACGCTTTATAAATTTCTTGAGGATGCCACGGGTATTCCCGTTATGAAGGTTGATATATGCGATCCGAAGCTGTATCAGATGATAACTTCAACAGAGCCTATCGGTGTTAAGCCGGAGGATATTGACTGCCAAACAAGCACCCTTTCAATTCCCGAAATGGGCACTCCTTTTGTTATCGGAATGCTTACGGAAGCCAAGCCTAAAACTTTTTCCGATTTGCTTCAGATTTCCGGCCTTTCTCACGGTACTGATGTTTGGCTCGGAAATGCCCAGGAGCTTATTGACAACGGCGTGTGCTCCATTTCAGAGGTTATAGGCTGCCGTGACGGTATTATGACTTATTTGATTCATAAAGCTGAAGCGTATGAGGCAAAAACTGGAAAGAAATCACCTCTTTCAAAAAAAGACTGCTTTAAAATTATGGAATATACCCGTAAAGGCAAAGCGCCAAAAGAGCTTCCGCCTTATGTTGATAAGATGAAAGAAATAGGCGTTGAGCAGTGGTATATTGATTCCTGCTATAAAATTAAATATATGTTCCCAAAGGCTCATGCGGCTGCTTATGTTATTGCCGCATTAAGGCTCGGATGGTATAAAATATATTATCCCGTGGAATATTACAGCGCTTATTTTACCGTTCGCGGCGGTGATTTGGGCGCAGTTGCCGCTGTTGCGGGGAAAGATGCAGTTAAAGCAAGAATGAAAGAAATTAAAGCACATAAGGATGCCGGCACAATTACCGCTAAAGAAAGCGACACATATGTTGTTCTTCAAATTGTTGTTGAAATGCTTTGCCGCGGTGTTCAGTTTCTGCCCGTTGATTTATATAAATCGGATTGGCGTGTCTATAAAATCGAAAACGGAAAAATAAGGCTTCCTTTTTCGGCTATTGACGGAATCGGAGAAAATGCGGCAAAACAGATTTCCGCCGCTGTTAATGACGGAACCGGTGATTTTATTTCATGTGATGATTTAATGACAAGGGCACATATAGGTCAAAGTGTTGTTGATTCTTTGCGCGAATGCGGCGCCCTCGGTGATTTGCCGGACAGTAATCAGATTTCTTTGTTCTGAATTTTAAGTTTTTGTTGACATATTTATTTTGATATGGTAGCATAGTAGCACGTTAATACACTAAAGTAAATTTGTCTACGCGCGAGGTGTTAAAATGAAAAGATATGCTAAATTAACCCCGGAGGGAAGCCGTGATTTTCTTTTTGAAGAATGTGATAACAGAAATTCGCTTGAATCAACTCTTTCCGAAATGTATAAGGAAAAATCCTACAGAGAAGTTATAACTCCGGCGATTGAATATTTTGATGTTTTTCAAAATGAAGGAAATGGTATTGACGCCGATGAGATGTATAAATTAACGGATAATTACGGCAGGACTACTGTTTTGCGGCCGGATAACACAATGCCTATCGCAAGGCTTGTCGCCACAAGGCTTAAATCGGAGGATTTCCCTGTAAGGCTATATTATAATCAGAATATTTTTGTAAAAAACAAGTCGCTTGCGGGAAGGTGCAATGAAATTGCACAAAGCGGAATTGAATTTATAGGCGACGCCTCTTTAAACGCGGATTTGGAAGTTATTTCTATGGCTGTTGAAGCGCTTAAACGCTCCGATCTTAAATCCTTTTCAATAGAACTCGGGCACGCGGGATATTTTAATGCCGTTTTAGATAAAATGAATATATCGGATTCAGATAAGGCTGAAATATGCAGGCTTACGGAAGCAAAAAATTACGCTGCGCTGAATGATTTGCTTGAGAGTATAGGAAATACTCACGAAACTAAAATTTTGCGCTTGCTTCCGCGCCTTTTCGGGGGAATAGAAATTATTGACAACGCAAAAAAGATATATTCAAATGAACAATCAAATTCAGCTTTGGATTATATTAA
>JAJBVR010000116.1 GCA_020859725.1 Clostridiales bacterium
TTTCAATACCCGGAACCGAACCTATGAACTTTACACAAACTATTTTACACTACCAGATGAATACTCGCTTTAATTTTTTTGTTATAAATTACATCACTATATATTGATATAAAAACAGCATTTAAAAGGGAAACTCTACTATATATTGTTGAAAATTACAAAAAAGTTTAAAAAAGTTACAAAATCATTTCAGCCGGATTGAAAGATTTTAAAAAATGAACAAAAAAACGCTTTAATAAGGTAAATTGATAAAGTGGTAAAACACAACATATAGAGCCACAATATATATTACAGAATTGTAACATTAGATTTCGTTGTGCAAACTGCACAAAAAAATAAATTATTCCTCCTTGACATATTATGCAAAAATTACTATAATGCGAAAAGCTTGAGAAATACTAAAGGCAGAACGCTGCATATTTATGGAATATGCTTGTGTTCTGAAGGCAGAATAAATGCTTCTGCCGGCAGGAGGTGCAAATTTTTATTCAATGCGCCATCCTGCTGAATTTCGGCACAGCCAATATTATGGCTCAAGTGCAAAAAGGAGATTAAGATGATTAACGAATCACACGCCGCGTCTATAAAGCACTTTTCACGCGCGGTTGCCGCGGCGGTAATTGCGTTTCTGTTTATCATTTGTGCTTTTGCAACAAATGCTTTTGCAGGTATGACAAATGAATATAATGTTGTTATTAATGACAACGGAACAGAATCTACAATTACAACAAAAGAAACGGAACCAATCGAAATCCTGAATGAGGCAAATATAATTCTTGGTTCAAATGACAGGCTTAACATAGCAGGCTTTAAGGCAGGCGAAGGCGGGTCTATTGTTATAGACAGATTAAACACCGTTTATGTTAAGCAGAATGACATTATCGGCACGTATGAGGTTTATGCTGATACAGTGGGCGATGTTTTTGCAGAACTTAATATTGATACAGAGGGCTGCAAGGTTAATTACAGCAATGAAAAGGCTGTTGAAAACGGAATGGTAATAACGGTGGAATCACCGTTTGGAGTTTATCTTAATGCAGACGGCAATACTTTAAATATCAGTGCGTCAAGCGGCACTGTTTCAGATGTTATTTCTCTTGCGGGAATCGTTCTTGGCGAGAATGATTATGTTGAGCCGTCTCTTGACACCGCTGTTGAAAGCGGAATGGTTATTAATGTTTTTCGTGTTGAAGTAAAAACAATTACCCAAAATGAAGAAATTGATTATGATACTAAAACCAAAACGGACAGCAGCCTGGAAATAGGAACCGTTGAAACCGAAACGGCAGGAGTTGAGGGCGAAAAAGCTGTTGAATATGAAGTTACCTATGTTAACGGCGAGGAAACTTCCAGAAAAGAAATATCCTCCAAGGTTATTAAAAACCCTGTTACAGAGGTTAAGCTTGTTGGTTCAAAGGCAGGCAATATTGAGCCGAACGGAGTTCAGTCCGCAAGCGGATACAGTTTGGGGCAAACCTTAAGCGGAAAATACACTCATTATTGCTCATGCGTTAAATGCTGCGGAAAATCAAACGGTGTTACGGCGTCGGGCAAGGTTGTTTACACAGGTATGGCAAATCCTTATTATGTTGCCTGTAACTGGCTTCCGCTGGGTTCGGTTATCAGTGTGGACGGCGCTTATTATACGGTTGTAGACCGAGGAGGAAGCAAGCTTTCTTCTTCCGGAAGAATTGATATTTATACTCCTGAAGGTCATAGCGCTGCGCTTCGCAAAGGTACGGGCAAATGCTCAATAACTATTATTCGCCTTGGTTGGTAAAATATTTTTATGGTATTATAGCCGTGAATGAACTGTATCACCGATAATCTGCTTGAAGTAATGAATATAAAACCCCGCGGAAACATCAAGTTTCCGAGGGGTTTTGCATTTTTGCTTTTCCTCGGCTGCTGTATCATTATACGGCTTTATTTGAAATTCAAAATTATGTTTCGTTTTTCAAAGTTTGCCGCGTGCAGAGATTTATATTTGGATTTTCAGCATACTTCCCGCCGATTAAAAATATGAGCCGTTAGAACATATAATATATAACGCTGGTTTAAATTCAAAAGTATATCTGCTTTGTTTTGCTTGCATTTTTTTATGAAATTTATTATAGTATAATTAATTCAGCGTATTATCAGTGTGAAAAATCACACTCTGCCGATTATACCGCCATTAAAATTTGCCTTTTGCACAATTTTGAGACGGCTGTAATCACAATTAACGCCTTGCCGGGCTGCAGCAGGGTGTTGATGATTTGCAATGAAAGATTTGCAGCCTGACAAGGCTATGGTGGTTTTATGGAAAATATATTGTATTATAAAAAAGCGGCAAAATATTTTGAAGAGGCTCTGCCGCTTGGCAACGGAAGAATCGGGGCTATGGTTTTCGGAAATGTAAAAAAGGAAAGAATAGCCCTTAATGAGGATACGCTTTGGAGTGGATACCCGAAAGATAAAAATAACGAATCGGCATACAAATATTTAAGTGAAGTAAGAAATTTGATTTTTACCGGCAAGCATAAAGAAGCCGCCGATATAATGAATAAAAATATGCACGGCGACTGGAGCGAAAGCTATTTGCCTTTCGGTGATTTGAATATTACGTATACCTCGGCGGTCTCAAAAAAGAATTATAAAAGAATTTTGGATATTTCCTCCGGCGTGGCAAAAACAGAATGCCGCGGTATTACGGAAACGGTGTTTGTAAGCCATCCCGCGCAGCTTTTGGTTGTTAATCTTAAATCCGAAAGCGGTTTTTCGTGTGAAATAACTTTTAACAGTAAGCTTGAACACAGCATAGAATGCATTGAAAACAAATTGGTTATGAGGGGGCGTGCGCCTGAAAAATGCGACCCTCCTTACCATTCTTCGCAAACTCCGGTAAAATACGGCGATAAAGCAATGAATTTTACAGGTATTGCAAAGGTTGTGGGAAAGGCAGAAGTAAAAAACGAAAAAATAATTATTAAAAATCAAAAAGAGGTTACCGTTTTGGTTTCTCTGGCAACCTCGTTCGTTGATTATAAAAGTATGCCAGACGCGAACAGCTTTGAGAGGGCCGAAAAATATTTGAATGAAAATAAATCTTACAGCGCTCTTTTAAGCGAGCACATCAAGGATTTTTCTTCCCTTTTCGGCAGAGTTGAATTTTCCTTATCCGGCAGTTCGGACGCTCCTACAAATAAAAGAATTAAGTCATTTAAAAAAGGCGGCGGTGATTACGCACTGGCGGCGCTTCTTTTTCAGTACGGAAGATATTTAACGATTTCCGGCTCAAGAAAAGGAACCCGGGCAATGACTCTTCAGGGTATATGGAACGAACATCTGCGTGCTCCGTGGAGCTCTAATTATACGATTAATATAAACACTCAAATGAATTATTGGGGAACGGATTCGGTTAATCTTTCCGAATGCTTTGAGCCTCTTACCGAGTTGGTTAAAAAAATCGCGGATAACGGCAGAAAAACGGCGAAGGATTATTATGGCTGCGGCGGATTCTGCTCACACCACAATTCGGATATTTGGGGCTGCACCCAGCCTGCCACCTCCCCGGACGGAGACAGCAGCAGCGAAGCATACGCATTTTGGCAGGCGAGCGCTCCGTGGTTTTTGAATATGCTTTATGACCATTATGTTTTTTTAAAGGATGAAAACTATAAAGCTGAAATTTTGCCTCTGTTTAAAGGCTGTTTGGATTTTTACAATGATTTTCTTATTGAAAAAGACGGAGCTTTGGTAACCTGCCCATCGCTTTCGCCGGAAAACACATTTAAAACGGAAAATGGAAACGGGAATTTAACCTATATGCCGTCTATGGACAGGGAAATACTTCATGATTTCTTTGAAAACTGCCGCTTGCTTGGTTTGGACGCTTCGAATATAGAGCAGGTGAAGCCCGCTTCAGACGGCAGAATACCCGAATGGGCGCGGGAATACGGGGAAGTTGAAGTTCACCACAGGCATATAAGCAATTTATACTGCATATATCCGTCCTCTGAATCCGCGGGCGAAAAGCTGGAAAAAGCCGCAGATAAATCAATGAATACGCGCGGAGAGGGCGGAACGGGCTGGAGCCTTGCCTGGAAAGTGTGTGTGCGCGCAAGAATGAGGCAGCCCGAAAAAGCGGCAAGGCTGCTTGCAAATCAGCTTAAATATGTAAGCGCTTCAAAATATATAAAATACGCACGGGGCGGCACGTACCCGAATCTGTTCTGCGCGCATCCGCCGTTTCAGATTGACGGAAATTTCGGAGTTATGGCGGGAATAGCAGAAATGATTTTAAATAATTCAATGCCCAAGGAATGGAACGGCAGAATCAAGGGCTTAAAACGCGCCGACGGCAGTGAGGTTAATGCCGAAATCAAAAACGGAAAACTTATTTTTTAATTGGTGTTGACAAATTACGCGTTCAGTGCTATTATAACGATATAAATTTAATATTTACCCATAAACCGTTGATGCGGAGATAAAAGCAGGATACGAACTTACAGAGAGCCACGTAAGCTGGAAAGTGGCAGTAAACGGCTTGCTAAATGGACCGCTGAGGGCGCGCTGAAAGGCTTTGCCGAGTACCGCGCGACGAAACAGGCCTGCGTTAGTGGCCGGAGGTATGATGGTACCTCGCAGAGAGTGCGGATATTATTCCGCAAAACAGGGTGGCACCGCGAATTTTATTCGTCCCTGGCAGTATATTATTATACTGCCGGGGATTTTTTATTTCAAAGTGCAGTGTTTTCTGTGAAACCTGATTTTAAGGAGGAAAACAAAATGATTATTAAACCGTTAAAACAGGAAATCGGCGAATTTTTAGAAAAATACAAAACCGTTCCGCTTTCGGCAAAGCTTGATATGCGGATTTCGCCAATTTCCACGCTTAAAAAGCTTAAAGCCGCCGGCACTCACTGCTATATGCTGGAATCGTGTGAAGATATTGAAAAAAGCGGAAGATTCACCTTTTTGGGATATGACCCAAAGCTGGAAATCACCTGCAATAATTTTGAAGTAAAAATAACGGATGAATACGGCGTTAAAAGAGTGCATTCAAATCCGAAGCCATTTCTGAAAGAAATACTTGAAAATCATAAATCCCCGGTATTTGATTATTTGCCTCCTTTTACAGGCGGCCTGGTTGGGTATTTCGGCTATGATTATGTTAAATACAGTGAGCCGCGTCTTAATCTTAATGCGCGCGATGATATGCATTTTAAAGATATGGATTTAATGCTGTTTGATAAGGTAATTGCGTTTGACAATAAAGAAAAGCAAATAATTCTTATTTGCAATATGCAGACAAGCGATATTGAAAAAAATTACCTTTCGGCGGTTAAAGAAATAAATATAATGAAAGAAATTATTGAACACGGCGCGGATGCGAATATTGAAAAGCCCGTTTTAAAATCTGATTTTAAGCCGCTTTTCAGCGCGGAAAAGTATTCAAAAATGGTTGAACGGGCAAAGCGCTATATCAGGGAGGGCGATATTTTCCAGGCGGTTCTTTCAAACCGATTGGAGGCTGAAATAAGCGGTTCTCTTTTTTACACGTATGAAGAACTCAGAAAGCTGAATCCAAGCCCATATATGTTTTACTTTTCATCTGACGATGTTGAAATAGCGGGCGCCTCTCCGGAAACGCTTGTTAAGCTGCATAACGGAATCCTTTATACTTATCCCCTTGCGGGAACAAGGCCAAGGGGGAAAACGCCAAAGGAGGATGAAAAGCTTCAAAAAGAGCTTCTCAGTGATGAAAAGGAGCTTGCGGAGCATAATATGCTGGTGGATTTGGGAAGAAATGATTTGGGAAAAATAAGCAAATTCGCAAGCATTAAAGTGAATGAATTTCATAACGTGCTTAAATTCAGCCACGTTATGCATATAGGCTCAACGGTTAAATCGGAAATCAGAAGCGATAAAGACGCTTTGGACGCCGTGGACGCCGTTCTTCCCGCCGGCACTTTATCAGGCGCGCCTAAAATACGGGCAATGGAAATTATAAACGAGCTTGAAAACAATAAGCGCGGCATATACGGCGGAGCAATAGGATATTTGGCTTTTACAGGCAATGCCGACACCTGCATAGCAATAAGAATTGCCTATAAAAAAGGCGGCAAAGTATTTGTTCGTTCCGGAGCCGGAATAGTTGCAGATTCAAACGCGCAAAAGGAAAATCAGGAATGCATAAATAAAGCGATGGCGGTGGTTAAGGCGCTTGAAATCAGCGGAGGAAATAAAAATGATACTTCTTATTGATAATTATGATTCCTTTTCATACAATCTTTACCAGCTTGTGGGTTCCGTAAACAGCGACATAAAGGTTGTAAGAAATGATGAGCTTTCCGTTGGTGAAATAAAAAAGCTTTCACCGGAATATATAATTCTTTCACCGGGGCCTAAAACACCGGCGCAGGCAGGCGTGTGCGTTGATACGGTAAAGGCAATGGGCGGAATATCAAAAATTTTAGGCGTGTGCCTTGGACATCAGTCAATATGCGCGGCTTACGGCGCAAAAATAGGATATGCGAAAAAGCTTATGCACGGAAAGCAAAGCGATTGCTTTTTAGATAATTCACAGCCGATTTTTAAAGGGCTTGAAAATAAAATAAAGGTGGGAAGATACCATTCCCTTGCAGTTGTGCCTGAAACACTGCCGGATTGCTTAAAGGTTATCGCAAAAGATGAAAACGGCGAAATAATGGCGGTAAGGCACAAAACACTTTCTGTTTACGGCTTTCAGTTTCATCCGGAGTCGATATTAACACCTAAAGGAAAAATTATGATTGAAAATTTTTTGGGAGGAAAAGAAAATGATTAAGGATTTATTGCCCAAAACAGTATCCGGGCAGGATTTAAGCTATGAAGAAGCGAAAAGCGCGGTTGAGGAAATAATGAGCGGAGACTGCCCGCCCACGCTTATTTCTGCGTTTTTAACAGCGCTTGCAATGAAAAAGGAAACGGACAGCGAAATAGCCGGCTGCGCCGACGGAATGCGCGCTAAGTCACTTAAGCTGAAAACAGATTGCGAAACGCTTGAAATAGTAGGCACGGGCGGTGATAAATCAAACAGCTTTAATATATCCACCACTTCCGCATTCGTTATCGCGGCAAGCGGGGTTAAAGTAACAAAGCACGGAAACAGAGCCGCTTCTTCAAACAGCGGAGCGGCAGACTGCCTTGAGGCTTTGGGGATTAAAATAAATGTAAGCCCGGAGATTATGAAAAAAGCGCTTGATGAAACAAATATGAGCTTTCTGTTCGCTCAAACTTATCATCCTGCAATGCGCAATGTGGGCGCGGTAAGAAAAGAAATAGGAATCCGAACGGTTTTTAATATTTTGGGGCCGCTCACTAATCCGGCAAATGCCAAAATGACGGTGCTTGGGGTGTTCAGCAGGGAATATGTTGAAAAAATTGCAAAAGCCCTTGTGCGTTTGGGCGTAAGCGACGCGCTTGTTGTTTACGGGCTGGACGGACTTGATGAAGTAAGCGCGTGCGGTGAAACCACTGCCGCCGAAATAAGAAACGGAAAGATTGATTATTATAATATAAAGCCCGAGGATTTCGGCTTTGACCGCTGTAAAAAAGAGGAATTGCTGGGTGGAACACCCGCCGAAAATGCAAAGATAGCAAAAAATATTCTGTCCGGCGGCGGCACATACGCCCAGAGGCTTGCAGTTATTCTTAACGCGGGAGCGGGAATATACGTGGCAGGGAAAGGTGAAATCACTCTTTCAGAGGCAGTTAAAAAAGCGGAAAACATATTAAAAAGCAAAAAGGCGCTTGATGTGCTTAACAGATTTACGGAAATAACAAATGAGTAATATTTTAAACACTATCGCCGAATATACGGCTGAAAGATACAAAAAAATAACGGCGCTCAAGCCGCTTGAAATTATAAAAAAAGAAGCCCTTTCTTTGCCGGCGGGGAATTTTGAATTTGAAAAAGCGCTTAAAAAAGAGGAATTATCGTTTATATGCGAAGTTAAAAAGGCCAGCCCGTCAAAGGGAATTATCGCAAAGGATTTTCCGTATCTTAAAATCGCGCTGGAATATGAAAAGGCGGGGGCAAGCTGCATTTCATGCCTTACGGAGCCGAAATGGTTTTTGGGAAGCGACGAATATTTAAAGGAAATCTCACAGAAGGTTTCAATTCCCGTTTTAAGAAAGGATTTCACAATCAGCGAATATCAAATTTACGAATCAAAGCTTTTAGGCGCCTCGGCGGTGCTTCTTATATGCGCTCTTCTTGATGAAAAAACCATTGAAAAATATATAAAAATATGTGATTCGCTGGGTATAAGCGCTTTGGTTGAGGCTCATAATGAGGCGGAAATTAAATCGGCGGTTTCGGCGGGAGCAAGAATTATAGGAGTAAATAACAGAAATCTGAAAGATTTTTCGGTTGATGTCAATAACTCCTCAAAATACAGAAAGCTTATTCCGGAAAATGTGATTTTTGTTTCGGAAAGCGGAATTTCCTCTCACAGGGATATTGAGGCTTTGGCTGAAAATAAAACAGACGCAGTTTTAATAGGCGAAACACTTATGAAAGCGGAAGATAAATCAAAAATGCTGGCAGAGCTGAAATACGGCTGCTCCGGGAAAACAAAAATTAAATTCTGCGGTTTAAGGCGCGCGCAGGATATTGATTACGCAAACCGCCTTATGCCGGATTTTATAGGCTTTATCCTTTCCCCGGGATACAGAAGAAGCATTGACGAAAAAACCGCCGCCGCCCTTAAAGAAAGGCTGGCAAAGGGAATAAAAACCGTTGGGGTTTTTGTGAATGATGATATAAGCAAAATAAATTACTTTGCCGAAAGCGGGATTATAGATTTGGTTCAGCTTCACGGGGATGAAAGCCCAAGCTGCTGCGAAAAAATCAACGTGCCTGTAATCAAAGCTTTTAAATGCAATGAAGAAATATCACAAAAAATAAAGGAATATGATACCGCGTTTTTTCTTTTTGATTCCGGAACGGGGTCGGGAAAAGCTTTTGACTGGAAGAATATTCCCAAAACAAACAAGCCGTTTTTCCTTGCGGGAGGAATTTCGGAGCAAAATGCAGCAGCGGCGGTAAAAAATATCCGCCCGTATGCGGTTGATATTTCCACATCCGTTGAAACAAACGGATTTAAGGATTATTATAAAATGAAAAAATTAACGGAGATGATTAGATATGAGTAAAGGCAGATTCGGTATTCACGGCGGGCAGTATATACCCGAAACTCTTATGAATGAAATTATAAGGCTTGAAAAGGCATATGAGCATTATAAAAATGACGCGGATTTTGTTAAAGAACTTGATACTCTTAACAGAGAGTATGCGGGCAGGCCGTCATTGCTCTATTACGCGGAAAATATGACGAAGGATTTGGGCGGAGCAAAAATTTATTTTAAAAGAGAAGATCTTAATCACACAGGCGCTCATAAAATTAACAATGTGCTGGGGCAGTGCCTTTTGGCAAAAAAAATGGAAAAAACTCGCATTATCGCCGAAACGGGAGCAGGCCAGCACGGAGTGGCGGCGGCAACCGCGGCTGCTCTTATGGGGCTTGAATGCGAGATCTTTATGGGAAAAACCGATACTGACAGGCAGGCGCTGAACTGCTATAGGATGGAGCTTTTGGGCGCTAAAGTGCATCCCGTTACATCGGGAACGCAAACGCTTAAAGACGCGGTTAACGAAACTATGCGCGAATGGGTTTCAAGGATGGACGATACGCTTTATGTTTTGGGCTCGGTTATGGGGCCTCACCCTTTTCCCACAATGGTGCGTGATTTCCAAAGCGTAATAAGCAAAGAAGCAAGGCGGCAAATTCTTGAAAAGGAGGGCAGACTTCCAAACGCCGTTATTGCCTGTGTGGGCGGCGGCTCAAACGCAATAGGTATGTTTTATGAGTTTATTAAGGATTCCGATGTAAAATTAATAGGCTGTGAGGCGGCGGGCAGGGGCGTTGACACAGAGTTTAACGCCGCAACAATGGCAAACGGCGCTCTCGGAGTTTTTCACGGAATGAAATCTTATTTCTGCCAGAATGAATACGGGCAGATTGCCCCGGTTTACAGCATTTCGGCAGGGCTTGATTATCCAGGAGTCGGCCCCGAACACGCGAATTTAAAGGATACGGGAAGAGCACAGTATGTTTCAATAACGGATGAAGAAGCTGTTGCGGCCTTTGAATATATTGCCAAAACGGAGGGAATCATCTGCGCAATAGAAAGCGCTCACGCCGTGGCTCACGTTATCAAAACAGCTCCGAAAATGAAAAAGGATGAAATAATAATCTGCTGCCTTTCGGGCAGGGGCGATAAGGATGTTGCCGCAATAGCAAGATACAGGGGGAAAAATATATATGAATAAAATTTCAAATGCGTTTAAAAACGGAAAAGCGTTTATAGGATTTGTTACCGCGGGTGATCCCGATTTGGAAACAAGCGAAAAAATTATTAAAAGTATGGCGGACGCGGGCTGTAATCTTATTGAAATAGGCATTCCTTTTTCCGACCCTCTCGCGGAGGGACCGGTTATTCAGAATGCAAATATTCGTTCGCTTTCTGCCGGCGCCACAACGGATAAAGTGTTTTCCCTTGCCGAAAAAGTTTCCGCCCAAACCGATGTGCCTCTTGTTTTTATGACTTATCTGAACGTTATTTTTAAATATGGGTATGAAAGATTTTCAAAGAAGGCAAAAAGCTGCGGAATTTCAGGATTTATTGTGCCCGATTTGCCCTATGAGGAAAAGGATGAGCTTCAGGATGTTGCCGAAAAGTATGGGATAAGCGTTATATCGCTGATTGCGCCCACAAGCAAAAACAGAATTAAAATGATAGCCTCAAATGCAAAGGGATTTATTTACGAGGTGTCCTCTTTGGGAGTAACCGGCGCAAGAAACGAAATAAAAACCGATTTGAAATCGGTAACTGATGAAATAAAAAAGTCTGCAAATGTGCCTGTTGCCATAGGCTTCGGAATAAACACTCCCAGGCAGGCGGCGGAATATTCCGAAATTGCAGACGGAATTATAGTCGGCTCGGCAATAGTTAAGCTTGTGGAGCAATACGGCAAGGATTCGCCGCAAAAGGTTTTTGAATATGTTAAATCAATGAAAAGCGCTATGAAAAATTAAATTGTAAAATTTCAACGCAAATATTGAAAAAGCTGTTTTCTGTGTTATATTATTCTTATAAATATAAACGAAAGGCTGTGGCGATTTTATGAGCAAATATAACTGGGCGGTAATCGGCTGCGGCGTTATTGCCAATCAGCTGGCGCTGGCGCTGGAAAGCCGCGGAAGCAGGATTTATTCCGTTGCGAACAGAACCTATGTAAAGGCTGAGGCTTTTGCGGCGAAATACGGAATAAAAAAGGTTTATAATAATATTGATGATGTGTTTGATGATGAAAATGTTGATATAATTTATATTTCAACTCCTCATAATACGCATATTGAATATTTAAGGAAAGCGCTGAACGCCGGCAAGCATGTGCTGTGCGAAAAGGCAATAACTCTTAATTCACAGGAATTAAACGAGGCGTATGAGCTTGCACGGAATAACGGGCTTGTGCTTGCGGAGGCGATGACGATTTATCATATGCCCTTGTATAAAAGGCTTAATGAAATTATTTCTTCCGGAAAGCTTGGCGGGCTTTGCCTGATTCAGATGAATTTCGGCAGCTATAAGGATTATGATATGAAAAACCGATTTTTTAACCGCTCGCTTGCGGGAGGCGCTTTGCTGGATATAGGCTTTACGCGCTTTCGTTCACAAGGTGGTTTATGTCGTCAGCTCCGGATGAAATTATGTCGCAGGTAAAATATGCGCCCACGGGAGTGGACGAGCAGGCGTCAATTATATTGAAAAATAAAGAGTAGGAAATGGCCTGCGTTATAATTTCACTTCATTCAAAGCAGCCGAAAAGAGGCACGATTGCCTTTGATAAGGGTTATGTTGAGATATATGATTATCCGCGCGCCGATGAAGCAGTGATAACATATACAGAGGACGGCTCCAAAAAGAAATCATTCGGGCGGGAAAAAGCGGGGACGCGCTTTTATATGAGGCGCTGGATATGGAATCGGCAGTTTCCGGAAAGAAAAACGATATGCGCCTTGATTATACAAAAGATGTTATGGAGATTATGACGAAAATAAGAAGCGATTGGGGAATGAAATATCCTGAGGAAGAATGAGGTTTAATCTGATTTATGGAATATAAAAGGTTTGAAAACACCGTTGTGCTGAGAATAGATAAGGGCGAGGAAATTATTAAATCGCTTGAAAAGCTTTCAAAAGCGGAAAATATAAAGCTGGCCGAAACAAGCGCCATAGGGGCGGTTGATGATTTTACCGTAGGAGTCTTTAAAACGAATGAAAAAAAGTATTACTCAAATAATTTTAAGGGCAGCTATGAAATAGTTTCATTAAGCGGCACGGTGAATACAATGAATGATGAATTTTACTGCCATCTTCATATGAGCGCAGGGGATGAAACGGGCCGTGTGTTCGGCGGGCATTTGAATTATGCCTTTGTAAGCGCCACCTGCGAAATGATTATTAAGATTATTAACGGCAAGGTAAACAGAAAATACAGCAGTGAAACAGGGCTTAACTTATTTTGCTTTGAATAATTTTATAAAACTGAAAAGGGCGCCCGCTTTTGCAGACGCCCTTTCCAGGAATGAGAACTTATATTAGGAAGAATACTTAAAAACAAATAACAATTTAATTTAAATA
>JAJBVR010000017.1 GCA_020859725.1 Clostridiales bacterium
TCCCCCTTTGAAGTCTTCTTCGATACTCTGTTGCATTTGACTTGACAATTCAAGCCGCTAAAAAAGGCAATCCTCTTTAACCGAGAATTGCCTTAACACAATAAAACATAAAACTAAGCGGAGCAGTCCCCCGCTCCGCTTAGTTTTAATCAACACGCAGAACCGTTCCCTGTGTTACCTGGGTTCAAAATCAGCGCTTGTATTATTCTTCACCGGCATTCTTTTGCCGCATTCCGGGCAGAAAACAGCGTTTTTATTTTCTATTTTTTTACCGCAATACGGGCAAAAAGAAAGCACGGTATCCTCAGGCGTTTCTATTTCTTCAAGAGGGTAGGAGCCGCAGTAAGGGCACACTGTTTCTTCACCAACAAAAGTTTTATTGCAGGATTTACATTTTTTCATTTTCTATTCCTCCTAAAAACTAAATGCTAATATGAGAATTTTACTTTATATTACATCATTATACAATATATACGTGGTAATCGACTTATTTTGCGCTGTGAAAAACTTAATAATGAATTAATACTTTGTTTTATCGCAGTTAACATTTAATTAAAACGGCTTTTCGCGCAAATATTTTCGGCGCTAATAATTTATGTTGCTTTTTTTTGATAATTTTGTTAACCTATATATGTTAATAAAACGAGGTGAAAAAATGTTTGTAGATACAGCGAATATAAAAATCAAAGCCGGGGACGGCGGCGCGGGAGCGGTGGCGTTTCACCGCGAAAAATATGTTGCCTCCGGCGGACCTGACGGAGGCGACGGAGGCAAGGGCGGAAACATTGTTTTTATTGTGGATGATAATTTGGCAACCTTGGCCGATTTCAGATACAAAAGAAAATACACCGCTAAAAACGGACTTCCGGGAGAGGGAGACAAAAAGCACGGCAAAAACGGCGCCGACCTTGAAATACGCGTGCCCAGAGGCACGGTAATCAGAGAGGCTACAAGCAAAGCGGTTATTGCGGATATGAGCAAAACCGAAAGATTTATTGCCGCAAGAGGCGGAAAGGGCGGCTGGGGAAATCGCCGATTTGCAACGTCGACTCGCCAGGCTCCCAGATTTTCAAAACCCGGCATACCGGGGGAGGAGCTGGAAATAAGCCTTGAATTAAAGCTGCTTGCCGATGTTGGGCTTATAGGTTATCCGTCCGTAGGAAAATCCAGCCTTATTTCCGTTGTTTCCCAGGCAAAGCCTAAAATAGGCGATTATCATTTTACAACCCTTGTGCCTAATTTAGGAGTTGTTTCCATGGGGCAGGGCAATTCATTCGTTATTGCCGATATTCCCGGGCTTATTGAGGGAGCAAGCGAGGGAATAGGTTTGGGGCACGAGTTTTTAAAGCACGTGGAAAGATGCCGATTGCTTATTCACATAGTTGACGTAAGCGGATTTGAGGGCAGAAATCCAAAGGAGGATTTTCAAAAGATTAACGAGGAGCTTATAAAATTTAATCCCGAGCTTTCGGAAAGGCCCCAGATTGTGGCGGGCAACAAAATTGATATGGCGCAGCCCGAGCAAATTGATGATTTTAAAAACTGGATTGAAGCGCAGGGATATGAATATTACTCAATATGCGCCCCAATCGCGGAAGGCACAAAGGAATTGATGCAGGCGGTTTGGAACAAATTGCAGACTTTGCCCCCGATAAAGGAATACAAGGCGGAGGAAATCCCGATTGAAAGCCTTATTAAAATGATAACGAATTTAAAATAACAATTCCCGAAAAAGGATATTATATTGTGGAGGCTTCATGGTTTCCGCGGGTTTTAAGGGGAATAGACACAGAGGATTATGAAAGCCTGCAATATATGCAGCGCGTGCTTGAAAAAAGCGGCGTGTTTGAAGCGCTGAAAGAAAAAGTTATTAAGGAGGGAGAAACCGTTGAAATTTACGAATTTGAATTTGAATACGTGCCTTAAAACAATTTTTATTTTAAAATAAAAATTTCAAACACTCAATTTATTTTTTAATTACGGAAAGAAAGCTATGAAATTTCTTGATTATAATATAAACGCAAAGCAGCTTAGCCCGCTTAATTTAGCTTTTATAGGCGACTGTGTTTATGAAATGCTTGTGCGTGAAGCATTGGTGTGCACGGCAAACAGACCTGTTAATGATTTGCACAGAGAAAGCGTTAAATTTGTTTGCGCCAAAGCGCAGGCGGCGGCGTACTCAAAAATTAAAGATATGCTTACAGATGAGGAAACCGCACAGTTTAAGCGTGGGCGAAACGCCAAAACGGGGCATTCCCCAAAAAGCGCCACAGACGCCGAATACCACACTGCCACAGGAATAGAAGCGCTTTTCGGTTACCTTTATTTAACAGAGCAAAGCGAAAGAATAAAAGAGCTTTTTAAGATAATAAACGAATAAACAAAAAGAAAACACCCGGGTTTTTCACGCCCGGGTGTTTCTTATGAAAAGGAGTATATCTATTCGGCATTAAGCCAAAGAAAAGCTATTTATGTGCCCGCTTTTGATTTGTGTGGCACGCGGAGCAGGCGCCGCAGTGCGCGCAATCGCCGCCGCATTGATTTTTTCCGCTTTTTTTATCTTTTACAAGCTTGTAAATAATCGCGCCGACAATAACGGCAAGAATAATCAAAACAATAACCGTTCCCATTATTAATCACCTTATTTCGATTTAACTGTTTTGCGAACAGATGTTTTGAGTCTGTTATCGTCATATTTATTTTTTCTGAACAGCAGATAGAGCATAACCACAAGCACTATGATTGCCGCAACGGTCCAAACAGTGAACGAGCCGCGGAAAATCATTCCTATGTTGAACACCATAAGTGAAATAGCATATGCAAAAATCGTTTGATATCCTATTGCGGTCCAAGTCCATTTAGCGCTGTTCATTTCTCTTTTTATTGCGCCGATGGCCGCGAAGCACGGAGCGCAGAGAAGGTTGAACACAAGGAATGAATATGCCGAAAGGGTTGTAAATTCCGCCGCAAAATTGCCCCAGATTTCATTTCCCGCTTCGGAAACCTCACCGGCAAAGTGATAAAGAACACCATATGTTGCAACAACATTTTCTTTCGCGATAAGACCGGTAGCAGCCGCAACGGCAGCTTTCCAGTTGCCCCAGCCGAGAGGAACGAAAATCCAGGCTATCTCCTTGCCTATTACCGCAAGAATGGAATTATCCAAATCCTCTACCATTCCGAATGAGCCGTTTTCAACCCCAAGGCCCTGAAGGAACCAGAGCACAATCGTTGAAAGAAGAATTATTGTGCCCGCCTTTTTAATGAAAGACCAGCCTCTTTCCCACATAGAACTGAGAACAAAGCCCAACGTAGGCACATGATAAGCGGGAAGCTCCATAACAAACGGAGCGGGATCACCGGCGAATAATTTGGTTTTCTTTAAAATAATGCCGGAAACGATTATTGCCGCAATACCCACAAAATATGCGCTTGGAGCAACCCACCATGCGCCGCCAAAGAGCGCGCCCGATATAAGCGCAATAATAGGAAGCTTTGCGCTGCAAGGGATAAAAGTGGTTGTCATAATCGTCATTTTTCTGTCCCTGTCATTTTCAATGGTTCTGGAGGCCATAATTCCCGGAACACCGCAGCCGGTACCGATAAGCATGGGAATAAATGATTTTCCCGAAAGACCGAAGCGGCGGAAAATTCTGTCCATAATGAACGCAATTCTTGCCATATAACCGCAGCCCTCAAGAATGGCGAGAAGAATAAACAATACAAGCATTTGGGGAACAAAGCCCAAAACTGCGCCTACACCGCCTATAATTCCGTCCACCACCAGGCTGACAAGCCATCCGGCACACCCGATTGCCTCTAATCCGCTTGTAACGGCGGGGGGGATTATTTCAGTGAACAAAACATCATTCACCCAATCTGTTGCCCAGCCGCCGATAGTGCTTATTGAAATGAAATACACAAGAAACATTACAACGGCAAAAATAGGCAAGGCCAAAAATCTGTTTGTAACAATTTTATCTATTTTATCGGAAACAGAAAGCTTGCCTTTCTGCTTGTTATCATAGCAGTAATCTATAATTGAAGCTATATAGCCGTAGCGCTCATTTGCGATGATACTTTCGCTGTCATCATCAAATTTCTTTTCTGCTGATTTAATAATATCCTCAACATCCGGCAAATCGGGATTGGTTTCCCTTATTTTATCATCACGCTCAAACAATTTTACGGCGTAAAACCTTTTTTGAGCTTCATCAACATCCAATTTTCTTTCTATTTCGGAAAGCGCGGATTCAACCTCATAATTGAAGCTATGTACAATTTCCTGAGTTTCGCTTTCCGCCGCCGCTATAACCGCATCCGTTGCTTCTTCAATTCCCGTGCCCTTTAAGGCCGATATTTCAACAACCCTGCATCCAAGTGCCTTTGAAAGCTTTCCTAAGTGAATTTTGCTGCCGCTTTTTTTAACAATATCCATCATATTAACGGCAACAACAACCGGCATGCCCAATTCCAAAAGCTGGGTTGTTAAATAAAGATTTCTTTCAAGGTTTGTGCCGTCCACAATATTAAGAATTGCATTTGGCTTTTCATCAAGTATGTAATTTCTGGCAACCACCTCTTCAAGTGTGTACGGAGAAAGGCTGTAAATACCCGGCAAATCAGTTATTGTGATTGCCTTGTTTGATTTAAGCTTTCCCTCTTTTTTTTCAACTGTAACGCCGGGCCAGTTGCCAACATATTGGTTTGAGCCTGTAATAGCGTTAAACAATGTTGTTTTACCGCTGTTTGGGTTACCTGCCAGAGCTATTTTTATCGGCATTGGTTTTCTCCTTCTAAAAGTTCAGTTAGCAAGAGCTAACCGCTGATTTTAAAAACACACGTTTTATCGCGCGCATTATTCCACTTCAATATTGCCCGCATCCGTTTTACGAATTGAAAGCTCATAATTTCTTACCGTAACTTCAACGGGATCGCCCAGCGGTGCAACTTTTCTTATATATATTTGCACTCCTTTGGTAATTCCCATATCCATAATTCGCATTTTCAGCGCTCCCTCACCGTTTATTTTTTTAACGGTAACGGTTTGGCCTATTTTTGCATCTTTAAGGGTCATTTGGCATCCTCCATATTAAACCATAATTTTATTTGCAACGGCTATGCTGATTGCCACACTGGAATTTTTTATTTTAACAATCAGATTCCCGCCCAATTTGCTTACAACTGTAACATCGGCGCCCTCAACAAATCCCAAATTTTCAAGATGGTGCTTTGTTTCCTCCTGACCGGTGATTCGGACTATTGTTTTTTTTTCACCGTAATCCGCCATTGAAAGGGGCATCATAACATTCCCTTCTTTAAACTTTTATAAATTTTATATACAAGTTGTTTTAACCATATGTATAAATATTAGTTAGCAAGCCTTAACTAATTCAAATTATATTATACTATATTTATTTTTGTCAACAGTTTTTTTAATAATATTTATTTATTTTTTCGGCATATAAATAACGCCCACAAGGCTGTTTACAAGCCGCACAGGCAAAATCTTGTTCAGCAGGCAAAAAGCTTATATTCAGCTCCAACGGTTTTAATAACGGGCGGCCGCCTTTTTTGCGCGATTTTAACAATTGCCTTTGCTATAACATTTGGATTCATTCCGTTTATTTCATCATTTTCCATAACTTTAACGCTGCGCGAAACAGCGCCGCCGTAAACATCATCGCCGGCAAAATCTTTTTTCGCGCGGCGGTAAAGCCCGTTTTAACATCTCCGAGCCTTACGGCGCAGGAAGAAACTCCGAATTGCTTCAATTCATTATTAAGCGCCAAAGTCAATGATTCCACGGACGCCTTTGTTGCCGAATAAAAAGACTGAAAAGGAATTGAAAAAACGGAAGCCGCAGAAGAAATATTTATGATTCTGCCACCGCTTTTGCGGAGCATGGGCAGGGCGCACTGCACTATTGAAACAAGCGCAAAATAATTAAGCTCAAACTGAGCGCGGATTTCCGCCATATCGGTAAATTCAACAGAACCCGAAACTCCGAACCCGGCATTATTTATCAGCAAATCGATTTTTTCAATTTGGGCAAAAGCGTTTTCCGCCTGTTTTCTGTCCGTTATATCACACTTAATGCTTTTTACTTTTTCATTACCGCACGGAGTTCTTGAAAGGCACACAACATCATAGCCCGCCTTAACAAGCTCATCCGCCGTTTCCCTGCCTATTCCGCCCGAAGCTCCCGTTATAACCGCAACCATAAAAATTCCTCCGAAACATATATGCCGCTGTTTTAACATCACGGCAAAATATGAAATATATGCAATATATAATAGTATAGCGCCCTTTAAAATATTTTCAACAAAAGCAGGCATAAAAATATGCGGACTGCAAAAGCAATCCGCGTTTGTCCTTTTAATGTTACTGCTCAACAGGGTAAACAGAAACCTTTTTCCTGTCTTTTCCCATTCTTTCAAACTTAACAGTGCCGTCTACAAGAGCATAAAGAGTGTCATCCGAGCCGATACCTACATTGTTGCCGGGATGAATATGAGTGCCTCTCTGGCGATAAAGAATATTGCCGGCAAGAACAAACTGCCCGTCTGCCCTTTTGGCGCCAAGGCGCTTTGATTCCGAATCACGGCCGTTCTTTGTTGAACCCATACCCTTTTTATGAGCAAAAAGCTGTAAATTTAACTTAAGCATTATTACACCTCCGAAATAATCACATTAATGTTTTCAGGATAATCCTTTTGCAGCTCACACAAATGGAGCATAAGACCGTTTAAAATATCCTGAGCTGAAATCGGATTTTCTTTTATATCAAGCTTCATATATCCGTCCTCTGCCGCGGCAAACGCATTAAGCATAAGCACATCGGTAACGGTATTTGCCGCCATAAGGCACGCGCTTGAAACAAAGGCACAGATTAAATCCTGCCCGTGCGGGGCGCTCATCGAATGGCCGCTTGCCTCAAAACCGAACAAAAGATTTTCCGATTTAAAAAATTTAATTTCAATCATGGGCTGTTAAGCATTAATAGCTGTAATTTCAACCTTGGTATACGGCTGACGATGACCCATTTTGCGTTTTTTGTTTTTCTTCGGCTTGTAAGTAAATACAGTTATTTTCTTAGCCTTGCCGTTTTTAACTGCCTTAGCGGTTACAGTTGCCTTGGCGCAGTCTTTGCCTGCTTTAATGCCATTTTCCGTGCCTAACGCAAGCACATTGTCAAATGTAACTTCAGAATCGGCTTCAACATCAAGCTTTTCAATATAAATTACATCGCCCTCGGAAACCTTATACTGCTTACCGCCTGTTACGATAACAGCGTACATTGAGCTTTACCTTCCTTTATCCAGACTCGCTATGATAGGCGTATACATTATATATAACTTAAAGCCCATAATATGCGGTGTAATTATTATAACAGATTAACCTGCAAAGTCAAGAAAAATTTTTTCATCCGGATATCATCCGCATATTTTATTTTTAAATTGTTTGCTGCGGCTTTTTAGCTTAAATTACCGCTTTAAGCAGGAATTTCAAGCGAATAAAAGCGCATAATTTTCCTCATATTGCAAGCAGTATGTAAATTAGGCTTTACAATTATGTTTTTTTGTGATACAATGCAGTTGCTGAGTACGGGATACTCGGATTTGGGCGCAGGCTTTTTATAAAGATTCACCTTTCCCTTTTCTGTGTTTTCCGCAAATCGGCAAATAATAAAAATGAGGTGAAAAATATGACACAGGCTGAAAAGCAGGCTATTATCAAAGATTATGCCACCCACGAGGGCGACACAGGCTCTCCGGAGGTTCAGATTGCCGTTCTTACAACAAGAATCAACGAGCTTACCGCTCATCTTAAAATTCATAAGAAAGACAATCATTCGCGCCGCGGGCTTCTTAAAATGGTAGGTCACAGAAGAAACCTTCTTTCCTATCTTTATAAGAGTGATATTGAAAGATACCGCGCGCTTATTTCAAAGCTTGGTATCCGTGACACATTAGACAGATAATTGCTTTGGGCAGACGGCACAACGCGCGCCGTCTGCTCTTTATCTTAAAAACACGAACCCAAAAGGAGGAACGCAAAATAGTAGTAAGCTGAACGCATATGCACAATATGCATTGAGTTTATTACTATAGGCGCCTCCTTTGGAAATATAAAAAATTAAGTGAGGTAAAAACTATGTTTTTCAAAAACTTCAAGGTTTGGGAAACCGAATTTGCAGGCCGCAAATTTTCCCTTGAAACCGGCAAAATGGCAGGACTTGCCAACGCGGCGTTTCTTGCGCGCTACGGCGAAACGGAGGTGCTTTGCACCGTAACCGCCTCTGCAAAACCAAGAGAGGGAGTTGATTTCTTCCCCTTTTCCGTTGATTATGAGGAAAAAATGTATTCCGTAGGCAAAATCCCCGGCTCATTTCTTCGCCGTGAGGGCAGAGCAAGTGAAAAAGCTATTCTTACGAGCCGCTGTATAGACAGACCTATACGCCCCCTCTTCCCAAAGGATTTAAGAAACGACTGCTCCGTTGTGACAACAGTTATGTCTGTAGATCCGGATTGTTCGCCCGAAATAGCGGCGGCAATAGGCGTTTCCGCCGCCATAGCGGTTTCCGATATACCGTGGGACGGCCCTATTTCATCCGTTAACGTTGGACTTGTGGACGGAGAAATCGTGCTCAACCCTACTCTTGCTCAAAGAGAAAAAACCGATTTAACCATTACGGTTGCTTCAACGGCAGACCTTGTGGCAATGATTGAAGCGGGCGGAAATGAAATTTCCGACGATCTTATGTTTGAGGCTATTATGGCGGGCCACGAGGAAAACAAAAAAATGGTTAAATTCATCCAGGGCATTGTGGATGAAATAGGCAAGCCCAAATTTGAATATGAATCATCGGATCCCGATCCCGAAATTATGGCGGAAATCGAAAATTTCTGCATTGACGATGTAAAAAAAGCGCTTGACACGGATGACAAACTTGTGCGTGACGAAGCTTTGCTTCCGGTTTACGCCGCTGTTCACGAAAAGTTTGACGAAAAATTTGAAGGCAATGAAGCCAAGATAGATGAAATTATGTATCTTGTTCAAAAGCACGTTGTTCGTTCCTGGCTTAAGGATGAGCACAAACGTGTTGACGGCAGAGGAATTGATGAAATCCGCCCGCTTAACGCAGAGGTTGATTTGCTTTCCAGAGCCCATGGCTCAGGGCTTTTCACCAGAGGTCAGACTCAGGTGCTTTCCGTTACCACTCTCGGCCCTATGAGCGATGCTCAGCAGCTTGACGGGCTGGATGAGCAAAAAGAAAAAAGATATATTCACCATTACAATTTTCCCTCCTACAGTGTGGGCGAAACAAAACCGTCCAGAGGCCCCGGAAGAAGAGAAATAGGTCACGGCGCACTTGCTGAAAAGGCGCTTGTTCCCGTTCTTCCGAGCGTTGATGAATTTCCGTATGCTATTCGCGTAGTTTCCGAAGTGCTTTCTTCAAACGGCTCCACATCACAGGGTTCTATCTGCGGCTCAACGCTTTCACTTATGGCGGCGGGCGTACCGATTAAAGCCCCCGTAGCGGGTATCAGCTGCGGACTTATAACCGGTGACGATGGCGTTTACGGCGATTTTATGACAATGGTTGATATTCAGGGACTTGAAGATTTTTACGGCGATATGGATTTCAAGGTTGCCGGCACTAAAAAGGGCATTACCGCTATTCAGATGGACCTTAAGGTTCACGGACTTACCCCTGAAATCATAAAAGAAGCCTTTGCAAAAACAAACAAAGCAAGAAATTATATTCTTGATGAAATTATGCTTCCCGTTATCAGCGAGCCGCGCAAGGAGCTTTCAAAATACGCTCCCAAAATGGTTACCGTTTCCATTGACCCCGATAAAATAGGCGATGTTATCGGCAAGGGCGGAAAGGTTATTCAGGAAATCCAAACAGATTTTGATGTTAAAATCAACATTGAAGAGGACGGCAGAGTTTATATAAGCGGAATTGATATTGAAAAATGCAACGGCGCCGCCGATGTTGTAAAGCTTATTGCCACCGATCCCGAAGTGGGCGCTTTTTATAACGGAGTTGTAACAAGAATTATGAATTTCGGAGCATTTGTTGAAATCGCACCGGGAAAAGAAGGGCTTGTTCATATTTCAAGGCTTGACGTTAAAAGAACCGAAAGAGTTGAGGACGTAGTAAATATAGGCGACGCAATTATTGTTAAATGCATTGAAATAGACGATCAGGGCAGAATCAATCTTTCAAGAAGAGACGCGCTTATTGAGCTGGACGGAATGACTCCGGAAAATGAGATTGACGAAACTCCGAGAAAACCGCGCAGAGATAACAGCCGCCGCCGCCCGAGAAGAGATTAAATAAAATTATATTTTAAAATTTAAAGCTTTGTATTAATAAAAAAGCTTTCAAACCGTGGATTTATTGCAAATCCGCGGTTTTGTTTTTCCGTTATAAAATTATTCCGATATGCATTAAAGGCGTGCAATATTTTAAGGTTCGCTTCACTGCTCTCTTTCACGGTTTTTATTTTATCATAAAAAAGCGATATAAATTTGAAATAATTTTCCAAAAAAATACTTAGATAAAATGGAATATAAGAAATTAATATGTGCAAAATATTACAAAGAAAATTACAAATTTACACAGCTAATGGAGAAATGATTATATGAAAGCAACAGGAATTGTCAGGCGCATAGACGACTTGGGTAGAATTGTTATTCCAAAGGAAATACGCCGCTCATTTCGCATACGTGAGGGCGACCCCCATCATAAAACGTTGACACCGTTTGAAAAGTACTGTATTGCAATGCTTCGCTTCGCCGAACGCTGCATTTACAAATAAATCAAACGGAGGAAAAGACAATGACAATTTACGAAAAACAAGGCGGTACATATCGCAAGTTGGGAGATTATCGCTTGCCAAATCTCAAACTCACCACAGAGCAAAATGCCCAAATAGGCGTGTGGGGAATGAGGCACAAGCGATACTTGAAACAACATCACAAAGTGATTTATTACAATCTTTTGACTGCAGGTACGCTCAATTCATATCTTACAGATATTGACCAAAGAGCAAAATTGCTATTTGACGAAACAGTAAAATCACTTGATAAAAAAGGAAATGTTACCGAAAAACTCAAAGCAACCGATATGATGTTGTGGGTGCAGAAAATGAATAATATACGCAACCGAGCAGCGGAAATTGTGAATGGTGAAGTGATATACCATATCTAAATTACTTAAAGAAGAGTATCGTTTTGATATTCTTCTTTTTTAATTTGCTGTTAAATCTAAAATGTAGTATAATAAAAATATTGATTCAACATCTAAAGGGGTGATAGTTTGAATACAAAGAGTAATATGATAATTGCAAACGGAAGAATAGTTACTCCTGATATAAAGTTTTATAATTATAACAACGCAACTCATAAGTACGATATAACTTTTAATAACGGTAAAGTATACAGTTACAACTATAATAATGTTACTTGGTTAAAAGAGCCTATCGCTATTAATCCTAATACCGTTAAGATAACTCACGGTGAAAATGAATTATTTAATATTGAAGCAATCTACTTATTTGAAAATTCATACAGAAATTATTATCATATTTGTTTTGACAATGGTAAGGAAAGTGATTACTTAGGTTCTGATTTACAAATTGACCATTCTTGTTTAGATGATAGCACCGTTAAAAGTGTTCTTGAATATTTCAAACAAATAGCTGATTTAGCTGAGTTAAAGGCTGATGACGGAACTAAACTACTTTCAAAACAATATGAGAAAATTGACTATTTATCAACTGACTCGGCATTGGCTTCATACTTATCTCCAAACGATTTCAGTTTGAATAGCTTTAATAAAAATATAATCCCTATTTTTCCTTTTGGTTGTAATGCAAGTCAGTATAAAGCTGTAAAAAATGCTTTAGAAAATCAAATTAGTGTAATTGAGGGACCACCGGGTACGGGAAAAACACAAACAATTCTAAATATCATTGCTAACCTGCTTGTTGACGGAAAATCTGTTCAGATTGTATCAAATAACAATTCCGCAACACTTAATGTATTTGAAAAGCTAAATTTGGATAAGTATAACCTCGGTTTCCTTGTTGCTCCTTTTGGCAGTTCTAAAAATAAAAACGAATTTATTAAATCCCAAATATATGAATATCCAAACATTTCATCTTGGAAGAGTGACGAAAATATTTCTTTGCAGCAAGTACAGGAATGTTCGAATGAGCTTAAGGATATATTTGAAAAACAAGAAAGATTGGCAAATGCACGAATTGAACTTCAAAACCTTACAGTCGAAAAAGAACATTTTGATGTTTATATTTCTGAAACAACTACCGAAAATGAAGTTCGTATAAAGAAAAATATTAAATCTTTTGACTTAATGACTTTATGGC
>JAJBVR010000204.1 GCA_020859725.1 Clostridiales bacterium
CGTATATACAAACAAAATCCCGTGGATAATAAATCCACGGGATTTTCATTATATAGCATATTGAAATTTACGCGTTTTCATCTGTATCGTTTGATTTTTTCGCTGCGCGTTTTTCAACAAGCTCATTAAGTATTCTTGTGTGCTCTTTATCTGTAAGCGCATATTTAAGAGTAGGCAAAGCGGAAAGCACCATACCTATTGCAGGCGGAATTGAAATAAGGAAAAACATTGCCATTGCAAATTTCCCGTTATTATATGTAATAAAATCGGAGCCCTGTGTAAGCGCTTCATTCATTTCAGCTATATTTTTATCGCTGTATCCTACATATGAATAAACAATCGAGGAAAGTATGGAAGCAATTCCTCCCGCCAATTTTGTTATAAATGACTGACCCGAGAAAAATACTCCGTCTGTTCTTACACCGTTTGTATACTCCTCATAATCAACACAATCTGCAATCATAACAGACTGAAGAACGTTTATACCACCCATAGCAGCTCCGGCCAAGAAGAAACAAACACCTGTGGCAATAACCCATCCAATGCTTGTTAAATCTCCTCCGGATAATTTATAAAGAACAAACAACGCGGCAAACGGTACAGCCCCCCCGATTGAATAAATATTATAAAGCGTTTTCTTTTCTGTTTTCTTAGTAAGAGCGGGAGTAAGACCCATTGCTGCAAACTGGCCTATAAATATTGTTGCTGCAATAATTAGAAGATTTACAAGGATACTTATATTAAGACCGGTAACATTCCCGGCTTCATCTTTGGTAAGAATATTCATGAAATCGCCGTTTGCATAATAATATGTAATAAGAGTCATGGCGATAAGCATTAAAAGCTGAATGGGAGATCTTAAAATTCCGGAAATCAAAATCTGGCGGAAAGGCTTGTTTCTGAACATTATTTTGAAGTTTTCAGCAAAAGTATAGTGCTTTTCAGACTGTGAAACTCTTTCTTTCGTTGCCAAGCCGGCAAATTCAAACAATACAGAAGCAATAACAGTTATTATGATAACAGTTATAATAAATCCATATTGCGAAGCTTTGGCCTGGCTGTATCCCTTTCCGGTGAATATTCCGGCAATAACCTGAGCTATCTGAACAACAAGAACTCCGATTCCGCCGATTCCGGCTGCTATTCTTGCGAGCCCGAGTATTTTAGAGCGGTCGTTCTCATCCTCTGTCATAAGAGAGGTTATTCCCCAAAGAGGAATATCACAAACCGTGAAGCACACACCCCATGCAATATAGGAAACGGCTGCCCATGCCACAATAAGAGTTTTCTGAGCGGCGGATGTTGCCTCTGCGTAATTACCGTTAATGAAGCAAAGAATTGTAACAACACCTATTATACCCGGGAAAATAATAAGATACGGCCGGCATTTGCCCCATTTTGTGCGAGTTTTATCCACAATAGTGCCCATCATAGGGTCATTGATGGCATCCAAAATTCTGGCTATGGTAAATATCCAGCCAAGCGCCATAGCCGGAAGGCATATTACATTCTGAAAATAAAAATAAAGACCTGTGGAAACTATATTGTATATAAGGTTTTGACCAAACATACCCGTTAAATATCCATTCAGCTCTTTTTTAGTGTAAGTATTTTCTTTACTTGCCATATTTTACTAACCCCCAACATTAAACCAAGCAAAGCGCCACACTTCACTTGCATAAAAATTATTATATATAATTTAACAGTTTAAAGCAATTCGTAAATTTGACAAAAAGCAAATGGATATGTTGTGTAACATTACCAAAACACACCCAGCCTATAATCGGCAGAAAATTACAATATGCAAAAAGGTCCTATGCAATCGTATAAAAATATCAATATTTTTGCCGGATTAAACAATTCTTTCTTTTAACTTACTTGGATTCAAACGATTTTCATTTATTTAATTTAACATTTTTTGCTTGAATTGTTTTAAATTATTATAATTGACAACATAAAAATTTCCCTGATATAACGGCTCTTTCCTGCCATATCAGAGGATTTTTATTACGCTTTTACAAACATATAATATTAAAGCATATTAAAACAATTTTTGCAGTGCTAACCTCCGTAAATTAAGCTGCACGTTTTAAACTGCCGACGGATATTTCAATTATCCGAGCATCTCTTTTAAAAGCTTTGTAACTTCTGAAGCCGGCGCTTTTCCTTTAAGCGCTCTCATACACTGACCTATAAGAAAATTAAATGACTTTTCCTTACCGTCTTTATATTCATCAACAGCCTTTTGATTGGCCGCAGCAACATCTTCAACAACCTTTTTAATTGCTGAGGTGTCCGAAAGCATTTCCATATTATTTTTCTTAATGTAATCAGCCGGAACAACATTATCGGCAAAAACAGCTGCAAACACCTTTTTAGCGGAATCGCGGCTTATTTTGCTTTCATTAAGAAGATTTATTATTTCACCGAGTGAATCCGGGTTGAAATTCATATTTTCGGGCAGAGTCTGAGTATCATTCAGCATCTTCATAAGCTCGCCCATAATCCAGTTGGCGCTGTCCTTGGGATTATTGGTAATTTCCACGGTTCTTTCAAACAGCTTAACAAATGCCACCGAAGAGCAAATCATTGATGTGTCATATTCGGAAAGCTTAAAATCATGCATATAGCGGGATTTTTTAACCTCCGGAAGCTCCGGAAGATTTTCCCTTATATTGCTGACATATTCATCCGATAATTGTATGGGCGGCAAATCCGGATCCGGAAAATATTTATAATCCTGCGCGTCTTCCTTGCTGCGCATAGAATAAGAAACCCCTTTTGAATCATCCCAGCGTCGTGTTTCCTGAATGATTTTTTCGCCATCCTCCAAAAGCTCAATTTGGCGCTGTGTTTCACTTTCAACAGCGTTGTGAATCGCCTTGAAGGAATTGATATTTTTCATTTCCGTTCTTGTTCCGAATTTATCGGAGTCCTTTTCCATAACCGAAACATTAACATCCGCTCTGAGAGAGCCCTCCTGCATTTTGCAGTCTGAAACGCCGCAAAACTGCAAAATTTCACGGAGCTTTTCAACATACTCAACAGCCTCGTCGGCAGATGAAATATCCGGCTCCGACACAATTTCAAGGAGCGGAACACCGCAGCGGTTATAGTTTACAAGAGTGCAGTCCGACCATTCATCATGAACAAGTTTGCCGGCATCCTCCTCCATATGAATTTCGTGAATTCTAACCTTTTTTTTGCCGCCGTTAATACTGTCATTTATCTCAATATATCCATTTCTGCAAATCGGAAGATAAAGCTGGCTTATTTGATAGGCTTTAGGCAAATCAGGATAAAAATAATTTTTTCTGTCAAACTTATTATACATTGTTATTTCACAATTTGTTGCAAGACCTGTTCTTACGGCAAATTCAAGCACTTTTTCATTTAACACAGGCAATGTTCCGGGCATACCGGAGCAAATTTCACACACGTGGGTATTCGGTTCTCCGCCGAATTCGGTTGAGCAAGAGCAAAAAATTTTAGTAGCGGTGGCAAGCTCTGTATGAACTTCAAGTCCGCACACGGTTGAATATTCCATAAAGATTACATCCTTTTAATTCAAATCCGGCTTTTTAAGATGAAAATCCGTTGCGCTCTGATAAGCGCTGCCGGCGGAAAGAATAGTTTTTTCATCAAACGGTTTTCCTATAAGCTGCATACCTATAGGCATATTATCACTGCTGAACCCGCACGGCAAAGCAAGCGACGGCAAACCTGCGATATTTATCATAACAGTATAAATATCGCCAAGATACATTGCCAGTGGATCGCTTAATCCCTCGCCGATTTTCAGCGCTGTTGACGGGGTAACGGGACCAAGAAGAAAATCATATTTTTCAAAGGCTTCATTAAATGATTTTACAATAAGGCCCTTTGCCTTTAAGGCTTTATTATAATACGCGTCAAAATAACCGCTTGAAAGCACAAAATTCCCAAGCATAATGCGTTTTTTAACTTCCATTCCGAAGCCCTCGGAGCGGGATTTAAAATAAACATCGCGAAGGCTTGAAGCCTGCGGAGATTTATAACCGTATTTAATGCCGTCAAATCTGGAAAGGTTTGAGCATGCTTCCGCACAGGCTATAATATAATAAGTGGGAATAGCGTATTTTACAAGCGGCATTGAAAATTCTTCAACAACCGCTCCCAAAGATTTGAGCGTATCCGCCGCTTTTTTAACACTTTCGGCAACCTCAAAATCAATACCCTTTCCGAAATAATCGGACGGAATACAGATTTTTTTGCCTTTCAGCTCTTTGGTATTTTTTATATCTTCAAGTGAAAAGGGATTTGAATTAATTGAGGTGGCGTCCTTTTCATCCTTACCGCAAATTACTGAAAACATTGCGGCAACATCAACAGCGTTTTTACCGATAGGACCGATTTGATCCAGAGATGACGCATATGCTATAAGACCGTATCTTGACACTGCGCCATACGTTGGCTTCAAGCCGGTAACACCGCAAAATGAACAGGGCTGACGAATTGAGCCGCCTGTATCCGAACCCAGAGCTATTATACTTTCACATGCCGCTACGGAAGCGGCTGCGCCTCCCGATGAACCGCCGGGAACTCTTTCAATGTTCCAAGGATTTTTTGTGGCTCCGTAAAACGATGTTTCCGTTGTTGAACCCATGGCAAATTCATCCATATTTACCTTGCCGCAAACAGTCATTCCGGCAGATTTCAGCTTTTTAATAACGGAAGCGTCATACGGAGGATTGAAATTATAAAGAATTTTTGACGCGCATGATGTTATCTCGCCCTTTGTACAAATATTATCTTTAACTGCAACGGGAACACCGGCAAGCATTGAATCCGCGTTTCCGCCGTCTATCAATTTCTGGGCGCTGCGCGCGTTTTCAAGAATCAGCTCTTCATCAAAATGAGAGTAGCAATTATAGATTTCATCTTTTTCCTTAACGCTTTTTATAACAGACTCAGCGGCCTCAACCGCGGAAATCTCTTTGCTTTTTATTTTTTCCGCCGTTTCCAAAGCGGTCATTTCATAAATTTCCATGATCAAGCCTCACTTATTCAACGGTTTTGGGCACAACAAACGCTCCGTCACTGCTTTCCGGAGCATTTGCTACAATTTCCTCAGGAAGCATAGACGGCTTTATAACATCTTTTCTGAAAACATTAGTAACAGGAAAAGAATGGCTCATAGCCTCCACTCCGTTTGTATCAAGCTCATTCAGCATATCAATATAAGTTAAAATATCCTGCAGCTGAGTGCCAACCTTTTTTTCCTCATCCTCTGTTAAAGAAATTCTGGCAAGTGATTCAAGATATTTAATTAAATCTGGAGTAATTTGCATAATATTTTCACAAATCCTTTCCGCCGCTCGGCATCAATTAACCTTGCCCTGCCGCGGCTGTTCAGGGCAAAATAGTCAACAATAAAAATCATTTAAAAATTATTTGGCGGAGGCATATTCCCCCGCCGCAAATTGAATTAATTTACTTTTCGGGCACAGGGCGGCGAAGCTTGATGTGAGTTTCACGAAGCTGTGTTTCCGTAACCGTATTAGGAGCGCCGAGGAGCATATCCTGGGCGTTTGAATTCATCGGAAAAGCAATAACCTCTCTTATATTTTCCTCGTCTTTAAGAAGCATTATAATTCTGTCCACACCCGGAGCCATACCCGCGTGAGGAGGGGCTCCGTAATGAAAAGCATTATAAAGAGCGCCGAATTTTTCTTTAACGGTTTCTTCACTGTAGCCCGCCATTTCAAACGCTTTAACCATAACATCGGGCCTATGATTTCTTACCGCTCCTGATGAAAGCTCAACGCCGTTGCAAACAATATCATATTGATATGCTTTAATTTTCAGCGGGTCCTCATGAAGCAAAGCATCCATTTCACCCTGAGGCATTGAAAACGGGTTGTGAGTAAAAATCAATTTACCGTCCTCATCCTTTTCAAACATAGGGAAATCCGTAATATAGCAAAGCTCATATCTGTTTTTATCAATCAAATCAAGCCTGTTCGCAAGCTCGGTGCGGATTTTACCCGCGAAATCATTAACATGCCTGGGAGTATCGCAAATAAAGAATAATGTGTCATCCGTTTTAAAATCAAAAATTTCTCTGAGCTTTTGCTTTTTATCATCAGGCAAAAACTTGTCAATAGGGCCTTTATAAGAGCCGTCGTCAAGCACCTCTATGTATCCAAGGCCTTTCATACCGATTTCAAGCGCGAATTTAAGCATTTTTTCAAACCAGCCCTTGGATTGCTTTGCACAGCCGTGCACATTTATTCCGCGGACGGGTCTGCCCTTAAAAGCCTTAAATTCCACATCGGAGAAAAATTGAGTTAAATCAACAATCTCAAGCGGATTCCTTAAATCGGGTTTGTCCGTTCCGTATTTAATCATTGCTTCTTCATAAGGGATTCTTGCAAACGGCGCGGGAGAAACATTTTTACCGCCGCCGAATTTAACAAAAGTATCGTAAAGCACCTCTTCGGCGACTGCAAATACATCATCCTGCGATGCAAACGCCATTTCAAAATCAAGCTGATAAAATTCACCGGGAGAGCGGTCTGCCCTGGCATCCTCATCCCTGAAACACGGAGCAATCTGAAAATACTTATCAAAGCCTGAAACCATAAGAAGCTGTTTAAACTGCTGAGGAGCCTGCGGAAGGGCGTAAAATTTACCTTCATGCTTGCGGCTTGGAATAATATAATCGCGCGCGCCTTCAGGGGATGAGCAGGTTAAAATAGGCGTATTGATTTCCGTAAAGCCCAAATCGGTCATTTTACTGCGAAGAAAAGAAATAACACTGCTTCTGAAAATAATATTATCGTGAACCGCCTTATTTCTTAAATCAAGAAATCTGTAAGTTAGCCTTACATCTTCTCTTGTTTCTTTTGAATCGGAAATTTCAAAAGGCAGATTTTCCGTGCATGAGCCCAAAACGCTTAAATTATCAACCTTTACTTCAAGTTCCCCGGTTGCAAGCTTTTTATTTACTGTTTCAGCATCTCGTTTAACAACTGTTCCGCTTACGGAAATAACGCTTTCTTTTTTAAGATGGTTTATAAGCGTGTCATCATTAACAACCACCTGAGTTATACCGTATTCATCGCGCAAATCTATAAAAGCAACGCCGCCGTGATCACGGATTGTATCAACCCAGCCTGCAAGCGATACCTTTTCATTCAAATTATCAAAAGTTAATTCATTGCAATTATGAGTTCTGTAAGCCATAAAAATGTTCCTTTCATGAGGATTTACGAATAAATATACAAACCCATTATAATTCCGTAATAGTATATCATATTAGATTAAATTATACAACAATAAATTTACAAAATAAAAACGCAACGCGGCTGTGAAAATCAACCGCGCCGTTAAATTATTTTGAGAGAAGAGCATATTCATATGCTCCGAGTGAAATAATTCCGTTTTTACTTGATGGCTTAAAAATATTATACGAATTATCCCACTGAGCGCCTACATAGATTTCGACGGATTCCTCACACGCGTTAACAGCCACCAGCACCTGATTTTCAAGGCTTATTCTTGCATACGCCGCAGCATTATGAACTGAAGCGACGGGAAGAAAGCTTCCATCCTTGAAGGCCTTGCAGCCGTTTCTGATTTCACCGAGCCTTTTGTACCATTTAAGAAGCTCATCATTAATATTATCCCACGGAAAGCACGCGCGGTTAAAGGGGTCTTTCATTCCCTGCATTCCCGCTTCATCTCCGTAATAGAGGCTTGGCACACCCGGCAAAGTGTATTGAATCAGACTTGCCGCCTTAAGCATTGCCGTTCCCCTTTTATAATCATTTTCCGAAAGCACATTATGAGCATACTGCCATTCTCTGTTACAGCCGTCGGAATTTTCTCCCGCAAGGCGTGTAACAGCGCGGGCCGTGTCGTGAGTTCCTATATGATTCATAAGAATATTCAGAGCGCACGGAGGATAATTTTCAACCACAGCCATAATGCTGTTAAGAAAATTGCTTGCCCCGCCATAGCGTATAAAATTAAGTACGGCGTCTGCAAACGGATAATTCATTACGGAATCAAGCTGAGAACCCAAAAGATACCTGCGCCGTTTTCCGTAAGCGGTTTTAGTTGTTGTGTCCTCCCAAACCTCTCCTATAATAACGGCGTTTTCATTTTCGGATTTAACCGATTTTCTTAAATCATCCAAAAAAACATCCGGCAATTCATCGGCAACATCAAGCCGCCATCCGCTTATTCCGCACCTCATCCATTTATGAAGTATGCCGTTTTCACCGCAAATATATTCACGATAAGTTTCATTTTCCTCGCAAACCTCAGGCAGAAGCTTTATTCCCCACCAGCATTTATAATTATCAGGATAATCAATAAACTTATACCAACTGAAATACGGGCTTTTTTTACTGTTATACGCGCCTACTGTATTATATCTCCCGTACATATTAAAATATTTTGAATCACACCCGGTGTGGCTGAAAACTCCGTCGAGTATAACGGCAATACCCATTTTTTCAGCGGATTTGCAAAGAGATTTCAAATCATCCTCACTACCGAGAAGCGGGTCTATGTTTTCATAATCGGCAGTGTCATACCTGTGATTGGAATGCGCCTCAAATATAGGATTAAGATAAATACAAGTTACACCTAGTGACTTAATATAAGGCAGCTTTTGCTCTATTCCTTTTAAATCACCGCCGAAATAATCATTGTTCCACTTGCCGTGCATTTGATTTTCGCTCCAGAAAGGCTCTTCACCCCACTTACGCAAAACTCTGCCTTTCGGCACATTTGTTTTAGGCTGTCCGCTGTTAAAAAACCTATCGGGAAAAATTTGATAAATCAATCCTCCCTTAAGAAAATCCGGGGTTCTGAAATCCTTATCGTAAACGGTTTGCTGAAATTCAGAGCCGTCTGCGCTGAAGTCGCCTATACCGTTTCCGATATTCTTAATAACTGAAACGCCCCACGGTGTTTCAAGCTCAAAATGATAAAAATACAGTCCGTATGTTGTAGCGTAAAAATGAAGCTCCCAATACTCATACTGCTCCGTGCACATTCCCGCCCAAAACATATTGTAATAAACCATGCTTTCGTTTTCCTTGCAAACCGCGAGCCTGGCGCACGAGCATCTCATTGAGCGCGGAACAATTATCCGTAGCTTAACCTTTTCATTTTCGGCTATGGCGGAAACAATGGATTTATATTCCGTTTTGCGTGAATTAAATATCTGCATTTAAGTTTTTCGCCGCCTTTCCGCCGTTATTAAAACCGAACCTTATATTTTTCACAAATATTTTGATTAACACTTGCAATAAAGAATAACCAAACGGCC
Source organism: Clostridiales bacterium (assembly GCA_020859725.1). GTDB lineage: Bacteria > Bacillota > Clostridia > Oscillospirales > Acutalibacteraceae > Eubacterium_R. The sequence goes on from JAJBVR010000204.1 coordinate 9,326, forward strand.
CTGTTAAAGAAGGTTACGGAGCGATATTCCGTTTATGCCGAAGCCGTTTAAACCCGGCAAAGCTTCTTAAGCAAGACCGCTGCTGAATTATAATAAATTATTTTTTGCCTTTCGGGGATTTTTTTGTTTCCCGCTCATCGGTTCTTTCCGAACGTGCTTTTTCGCATTCAAAGCAAACCGGTTTCGTGTGCCAAATATTTTCCGCATACTCTCGTATTGAACGGTCCGCGCTGAAAATTCCCGCTCCGCTGATATTAATAAGAGACATTTTTGCAAATTTTTCCTTATCTCTGTAAGCGGCGGCAGACTCTGCCTGCGCTTTTTGATAATCCGCAAAATCGGCAAGCGCCATATACGGATCTGCATTCATAAGTGAAGATGTAAATTCGCCGAATGATTTTCCGTTTACACCGGAATTTATGAAATCAATAACTCCCTTTAAAACGGCATTATTATTAATATAATCCATAGGATGATAGCCGTTTCTCTGAAGCTGCTGAACCTCCGGTGTTTTCAGTCCGAAAATAATAATGTTTTCATCACCCACCGCCTGAGCAATTTCTACATTGGCTCCGTCAAGAGTGCCCAGAGTTATCGCTCCGTTAAGCATCAGCTTCATATTGCCCGTTCCCGATGCTTCTGTTCCCGCCAGTGAAATCTGCTCTGAAATATCTGCCGCCGGCATAAGCACCTCGGCAAGGCTTACATTATATTCCTCCATAAACACAACCTTGATTCTTCCGTTTACATCAGGGTCGTTATTAATAACCTTTGAAAGCGCGTCAATAAGCTGTATTGTTTTTTTAGCCATAAAATATCCGGGAGCGGCTTTTGATGCAAAAATATAAGTTCTGGGTTCAAAATCAATGCCGGGATTGGCTTTTATCATCTGATATTCTGCAATAATATTAAGAATATTAAGACTCTGGCGTTTATATTCATGAAGCCTTTTAACCTGAACATCAAATATTGAATCCGGATTTAACTCTATTCCGTTTCTCTTTTTAACAAGCTCTGCGAATTTAACCTTATTGTTATATTTTATTTTTCTTAAATCGGCAAGAACCTGTTTATCATCTTTATATTCGCGCAGTTTAATCGATTCATTGCTGTTTGTAATAAATCCATCGCCTATAAGATTTGTAAGATAATCCGTTAGCTGCGGATTAGCCTGGCATATCCATCTTCTGAAAGCAATTCCGTTTGTAACATTTTTAAACTTATCCGGAGTCATCGTATAAAAATCATGGAATACTGTTTCTTTAAGAATTTCGGAATGAAGCGCCGAAACACCGTTTACCGAATGTGAACCGGCAACACAAAGATTTGCCATTCTGACCACTCCGCCGGACACTACAGCCATTCTTTCAACCTTATCCGCATCATGCGTAGCGCCCCAAACATAAGCTCTGAATCTGTTGTCTATCTCCTTAGTAATTTGATAAATTCTGGGAAGCAGTCTTCTGTAAAGCTCTTCGCTCCAGCATTCAAGCGCTTCCTTCATAACCGTATGATTTGTATAGGCAACTGTATTTGTAACTATATTCCAGGCATCATCCCAGCCGTATCCGCATTCATCCAGCATAATTCTCATAAGCTCGGGTATTGCCATAGTGGGATGCGTATCATTAATATGGATAGCTGTTTTTTCCGGCAAATTATCAAGTGTGCCGTACTCGGTTAAATGCCTCCTTATAATATCCTGAACAGAAGCAGAAACCAAAAAATACTGCTGACGAAGTCTTAATGATTTGCCCTCCGGTGAATTATCGGCAGGATAAAGCACCTTTGAAATAGCTTCCGCCATGGCCGACTGCTCCATCGCCTTGATATATTCGCCCTGATTAAACAGGCTCATATCAAGAGCGGGTTTTCTTGAGCTCCACAGACGAAGCCTAGCAACGCCCTTGCCCTTTCCCGAAACGTACATATCATACGGCACCGCCATAACAGTGTTGCAGTCTCTCATCTCAACATGATGAAAATCTCCGTCCCAGCTGTCATCCACACGACCTTCAAATTTAATTTCAACTGCCCTTTCTTCACGCGGAACAAGCCACACATCGCCGCCGGGAAGCCAAAAATCAGGCAATTCCGTCTGCCAGCCGTCAACAAGCTTTTGCTTAAATATACCCGCCTCGTATCTTATTGAATAACCCATAGAAACAAAACCGTTTGTTGCCAGTCCGTCAAGATAGCAAGCGGCCAGCCTTCCGAGACCGCCGTTTCCGAGTCCGGCGTCAGGCTCCTGCTCATAAAGCATATCAAGGCTTACATCAAATTCCTTTAACGCCTTTTCAAAAACTTCGGTTAATCCCAAATTATAAAGATTATTTTTAAGCGAACGCCCCATAAGAAATTCCATACACAAATAATAAATCTGCTTTGTGTCCTGCCCCTCTGCAGCTTTGCGAAAATCGCTGTTTTCATCCTGCAAATCATCCACTATTATCATTGCAACTGCTTTATAAAACTGCTCCAATGTAGCCATATTTGGATCAACTCCGAAAAAATGGCTCAGTTTATCATTTATCAATTTCTTTGCCTTGGCAACGGAAATCGCTGATTTCATATGCAAACCCTCCAAAAATAATGAGTAATTACGGTTATTTTAATTCCGATTTTGTTAATTATACAC
>JAJBVR010000108.1 GCA_020859725.1 Clostridiales bacterium
TATACGCTTAATACGGCTGCGGCAAAGCGTATCAATGATTTTTAACAAACTGTTTGCAGCCGGAAAGGTTATAAAATTATTATGAAATATAATTTTGATACTGTTGTTGACAGAAGCAATACAGGCTCCTCCAAATGGGACGGAGTTAAGGCGGATATAAGCTGCGTGCCCTTATCCGTTGCCGATATGGAATTTCCTACTGCTCAGCCGATTAAAGACTCTTTAATCGATTTGGTTAACAACACGGTTTTGGGATATACGCACGCAACAGACGAATATTATGACGCTGTAATATCATGGCAGAAAAGGCGGCATAATTTTGAAATTAAAAAAGAATTGATTTTAACAACCCCCGGAGTTGTCAACGCCCTTGCCGTACTGATTGACGCCGTAACAAAGCCCGCGCAGAGCGTTCTTATTTTAACTCCTGTATATTACCCTTTTGATATGTCTGTTATAGCCAAAAGCAGGCATATTGTTTACAGCACATTGATAAATAACAACGGCCGTTATGAAATTGATTTTGAAGATGTTGAAAAAAATGCAAGCGTGACGATGTTACGGCGATTTTATTCTGCAACCCGCACAACCCCGTCGGAAGAGTGTGGACAAAGGAAGAGCTTGAAAAAATAGGAAATATCTGCTGTGACAACGGCGTATTTATAATTGACGATGAAATCCACAATGATTTAATAATGCCGGGATATAAACACACCGTTATGGCAAATATAAGCGGCAGAATTAAAAAACAATATTGCTGTTTGCACTGCTCCCAGCAAAACATTTAATATATCGGGGCTTCAGTGCTCAAATATAATTATTCCCAATGAAAAAGCAAAAGCAAAGGCATTTGCGTGCAGCCTTACCAATATGCAAATGGAGCTGGCAGTTGGCTACACTGCCTGCAAAGCCGCGTATAACCTATGTGAGGATTGGCTTAATGAGCTTATAACATACATTCAGCGAAATGCTGAATACGTTGAAAAATTTATGGCAGATAATTTTCCGGAAATCAAATGCATTCCGCTTGAGGGTACATATCTGCAGTGGATTGACATGCGCGGGCTTGGAACGACCCACGTTGAGCTGAAAAAAATGCTTGAGGACAACAAAATATATCTTGACAACGGCGAAGTATTCGGGCCGGCTGGCAGAGGATTTCAAAGAATAAATCTTGCCTGTGCCTTGGAAACACTTGAAAAAACAATGGCAAGATTTAAAGCCGGAGTTGAAAAGGTAAAAGAAGATTGGAAAAAGAACGGGAAACCTGTTCACACTCCGTTTGAAAACGGCAAAAAGCTTGAGGGATTTATTTATAATTCTCCTGAAGGAAACAATATTGACCTTGCTGAGCACATAAAAAACAACCCTTATAGTTTTTGCAAGATTTTATGACTGCGCCGTATGCAAAGAAATAATGAACAAATTTAAAAAGGCATATCCAATGCTGAAGCTGCTTGGATACGATTTAAAATTTGTTTTGCAGGACGAAGTTAAAACTCTTGCGGCTCATAAAAACGAATATCCCTTTGAACTTATAGCGGACGGGGATTGCATACTGTATGACCGATACAACATTTTTGAAGCGCACGATATGATTGAAATGATTGCGTGAGATAAAATGTTTGAAGATATGATAGGCACGGATATTAAATCTATGCTGGACAGCGATATGGTGGATGATTTGGCGGCTGTAGTGGCTCCGAGCGGAGAAACGGCGGAGCACAGAGAAAATCAGCTTTGCGCAATGGCTGCAGTTGATAAAAATATGAAAATTATTTACCACTATTACTGCAAAACAATAAGCGATTTTCCGGGCGTTAAAACTATGTTGAAATGATTAAAAGGATGCGCACAAAAATTAAAAAAGACAAAAAGAAAATAGGCACGTTTGAGTTGTCTTGTTACGGAATAGGCAACTGCATAGGCTCCGGAATATTCGTATCTATGGGTGTAGGAATCGGATACACCGGCAAATCAACCCCGCTGGCGCTTATATTCTCCTGCATAATAGTTTTATTTGCTTATTGGTATAAAACTTTGATGAGCGGAATGTTTGCTTTGCCTGGAGGAAGATATGCCCAGCAGGCTCTGCTTCAGCCGCCTATACTGGTGGTAATTTCAGGAATATCGCTTATATTCGGCGGGCTTTCGTTTGCTATGTACGGCCTTGCAATTGTTGATTACGCGGTTACAATATTTCCGTCCATCGCTCCGTATGAAAAATGGATTGCCATTGCAATTATAACAATATTTTTCTTAACAACACTGCTGGGCGGCAAATTTATGGGGGCTTTCAACGCCATAATGGTTGTTGTGCTTATTATTTCACTTATAGTTTATATTGCCGTGGGTCTGCCGAAAGTTAACTATTCGGAAATCGTTCCCTTCAGCAGCGGATATTTCAGCGGAGGAATAACTGGCTTTATTATGGCTATAGCAATTATGAGCTTTGCCTGCCAGGGAGCTACAATGCCTATTGATATGACGGAAGATACAAGAAACCCTAAAAAATCAATGCCTAAAGCAATACTTATTTCTTCTGCCGTTGTTATGGTTATTTATGTGCTTATAAGCATTGTAACAACAGGAATTTTACCGATTGAGCAGGTTGCGGATCAAAACCTGGGCGTTGTTGCCAAAAGTATTTTCCCCTATGCGGTGTTTGTTATATTTATTATAGGCGGCGCATGCTTCGCGATTGCCACCTCCCTGTATACAACTATCGCGGGAATAAAATATCCTCTTTTGCAGGCAGTTAAAGACGGATGGCTTCCGAAAGCGCTTGGAAAAACCACCAAAAAAGATTATCCGTGGGTTATTTACGGAATTATGTATATAATAGCGATTATTCCCATCTTCGCAAATCTTGAGCTTTCCGATTTGGTTTCCCTGCTGATGATACCTACAATGATACTGAATACAATAAATAATATTCTTATGTTCAGGCTTATAAAAAAATCCCAACGCCTGGAAAAGTTCATTTTTCCATATGCCAGGATGGCTGCTTAATGTAACGCTTGTTTTTGCCACAATCTGTTCGCTGCTCATTACCGTTGCGCTGTTCACAACATTAACCGTTGTGCTTGCGGTAGTTATGATTGTTTTGGTGGCGCTGATGTTTGCATATGCATATTACAGATTAAAAACAAATAAGGTGGATCTTACTGAATTGGAATTATCCAAAGAACAGGCAAAAAAGCCGCTCGTGAAAGCGAATAAGGCTCTGCACACCCGAAAAATAAAACGGTGAGGAATTTAATTTCCCACCGTTTTATTTTGCAAATGATTCAATCACAATATAAAAAATCAAATTTTCATTAATGCTTTATTCGGAAAGAATCATTCTGTCATTATCAAGCTCTTCACCACTTGTGATTTTAAATTTTTCAAGCAAATCGGCAGTTGTAAGGCTTTTCTTTTCTTCACCGGAAACATCATAAATAACCTTGCCTTCATTCATCATAATAAGCCTGTTTCCTATTGCAATGGCATCCTTCATATTATGAGTAATCATAAGCGTTGTAAGATTATGGCCGCTTACAATTTCTTCGGTAAGCGAAAGTGCCTTATGAGCCGTTTTAGGGTCAAGAGCGGCGGTGTGCTCATCCAAAAGCAAAAGCTTTGGCTTTTTCAAGGTTGACATCAACAATGTAAGCGCCTGGCGCTGACCGCCTGACAGCAATCCAACCTTTGAAGTTAATCTGTCCTCCAGCCCCAAATCAAGGGATTTAAGCAGTTCCTTATACTCCTCTTTTTCTTTTTTGGAAACTCCGGGGGCAAGAGTTCTGCGCTTTCCCCTGCGTGAGGCAAGCGCAAGATTTTCAACAATCTGCATATCTGCGGCGGTACCCGTCATCGGGTTCTGGAAAACCCTGCCCAAAAACTTTGCCCTTTTATATTCGGGAAGCTTTGTAACATCCATACCGTCTATTAAAATCTGACCGCGGTCAACGGGATAAACCCCGGCTATCATATTAAGCAGAGTTGATTTGCCGGCCCCGTTTCCGCCTATAACCGTAACAAAATCGCCCTCATTAAGAATTAAATCAATCCCGTTAAGCGCGTGCTTTTCATTAACGGTACCGGGATTAAACGTTTTATAAACACCTTTAATTTCAAGCATTTTCTGCGCCCTCCGATCTTTTTACTTTTTTACCGGAAACCTTATTTTTCCAATAAGGGATTCCGAGGAACAGCGCTACAACAAGCGCGGAGAATAATTTCAAATCATTAGCGTTAAGTCCGAGCCAAAGAACAAAGGATATAACAACATAATAAACTATTCCGCCTATAACGCAGGCAAAAAGCTTGAGCGAGAAGTTTTTGAATATTTTGCCAAAAACAACCTCTCCTATTATTACTGCCGCAAGACCTATAACAATGGCTCCTCTTCCCATATTAACATCGGCAAAGCCCTGATACTGGGAATAAAGCGCGCCGGAAAGAGCTACTATTCCGTTTGAAATAACAAGACCGATTATTTTATTTACATTTGTATTAATTCCGTTTGCGCGCGCCATGGACTGATTGCAGCCCGTGGCACGTATTGAATGACCAAGTTCCGTGCCGAAAAACCAATAAAGCATGGCTATCATTACAACTGCGAATACAAGACCCATAATAAGCGATTTATTAATATTTCCCACGGAAACAATTAAATCATAATTTCTTGCGCTTATGGTTTGATTTGCCTTATTTCCCAGAATTCTTAAATTAACGGAATAAAGCGCCAGCTGAGTTAAAATACCCGCCAGGATTGCCGGTATTCCGAAAACAGTGTGAAAAATTCCCGTAACAAAACCGGCAACGCATCCCGCGGCAAAGGCTATAAGCAAAGACAGCCAAATATTGACTCCGCTTGTGGTGCATATTACAAGCACCGCGCCGCCCGTGCCGAAAGAGCCGTCCACCGTTAAATCCGCAATATCCAAAACACGATACGTTATATATACCCCTATTGCCATTAATCCCCAGATAATTCCCTGTGCCGCCGCTCCGGGAAGGGAAGATAAAAATTCTGCCATATAACCCTCTGCCTTTCAAAACAATTTATTTTTCGTTAAAACCAAATTAAAAGCAGTAAGCTTTATAAACTCACTGCTTTTAATGTTATCAAAATATTAAAGTTAAGTCAATACTTTAAACCGATAAAACGCTTATTATTATGATTCCGATGTGTCAATAGCCTCATAATCGGACGGAATTGTTATACCCAAAGCTTTTGCCCGCTCGGGAACATATTTTTTTGTAAGGTCTGTGGCATATTCAATTTCCATATCAGCCGGATCAGCGCCGTTCAAAAGAATTTCAGCCGCCATTTCGCCTGCTTTCTGACCAATACTGTAATAGCTTATTGAAAGAGTGGCTATTCCGCAGCCCTTGCATATTCCCTCTTCACCCGCGATTATAGGTATTCCGGCAGGCTCTGCAATTTCATTAACGGCAGATGTTGCCGACGCAATAGTGTTATCAGTGGGAATATAAATGGCGTCCACCTCCGCGCAGGCTCTTGTTGTTATCTGAGCGATTTCATTTGTATCTGCGCAGGTATAAACATTAACCTCAAATCCAAGGTTATTTAACTCGGTTGTTATAACATCCGCCTGATATTTTGAGTTTGATTCGGCGGAGCAATAAAGAATACCAACCGTTTTCGCATTTGGGCAAAGCTCTTTTATCATTTGAGCCTGTTCTGCAAGAGGCGCCAAATCAGAAGTGCCTGTAACATTTATTCCTGTTTTACCGGTCCAATCCGAAATATCCAATGCGCTTGCATAATCCGTTATTGACGTTGCAACAATCGGAATTGTAGTGGTTGAAGCCATTGCTGCTTGAAGCGCGGCCGTGGCATTTGCAAAAATAAGATCGGAGCCGTTTGCAACAAATTGATTTGTAATAGTTGCACAAGTGGCAGAATCCCCGCCGGCGTTCTGCTCGCTGAATTCAATATTATCCGCGCCAAGTTTTTCGGTAAGCGCGTCCTTAAATCCTTTTGTGGCGGCGTCAAGCGCGTCATGCTGAACAAGCTGGCAAATACCAACCTTATACTTTTTGCTTTGTGAACTGCACCCCGCAAAGGCGACTGCAATAAGCGCCGCCGCCAAACAAAGCGCAACAACTCTTTTAACTGTTTTTTTCATTAAAATCTTTCTCCTGTTTTATATTTGCTCTGCCGCTTTTAAGCGATAAAGCGTTTTATAAACTCATAATAACACATATATCGTTTGATGTCAAACAAAAACACTGTTTTAAACTTCATTTTGTAAATTTAAACAAACGAACCTCTGCTCATTTGTGCAAACTGCTTTTAAAGCTGATCTGCAATGCTGTAAATAAGTTCTTTTGATTTTTCCCAGCCAATGCAGGGATCCGTGATGGATTTACCGTAAATTCCGTACTCTATTTTCTGATTTCCGTCTTCAATATAAGATTCAATCATAAAGCCCTTTACAAATTTGTTTATATCAGCGCTGTGGCGCATTGAATGAAGCACTTCATTCGCAATGCGAACCTGCTGCAAATATTTTTTTGAACTGTTTGAATGATTTGTATCCACAATAACGGCGGGATTTTTAAACTCCACTTTTTCGGCATACATTTCATACAATGTTATTAAATCTTCATAGTGATAATTGGGGTGGCATATTCCGTGCTTGTCCACTCCGCCCCTCAAAATTGCGTGTGCAAACTCATTCCCTTTGGTTTCAACCTCCCAGCCGCGGTAAACAAATGTGTGGCCGCTTTGAGCGGCGGTTATAGCGTTAAGCATAACGCTGTAGTCTCCGCTTGTGCCGTTTTTCATTCCGCAGGGCACATCCATTCCGCTGGCAGTTAATCTGTGGTTCTGATTTTCCACGCTTCTTGCTCCCACGGCAACATATGACAGCAAATCCGAAAGATAACGGTAATTTGAAGGATAAAGCATTTCATCGGCGGAGGTTAAACCGGTTTGCTCAATTACCTTTGAATGAAGCGAGCGCACAGCTATAATTCCATCATACATATCCGGAACCCCGTCCGGATCGGGCTGATGCATCATGCCCTTATATCCCGCGCCTGTTGTGCGCGGTTTTCCAGTATATACGCGCGGAATAATTATAATTTTATCCTTTACCTGCTGCTGAACCTCCGCCAGGCGGCTTACATAATCAAGAACACTTTCTGCCCTGTCTGCCGAGCAGGGGCCTATAATAAGTAAAAATTTACTGCTTTCCCCCTTAAAAACAGAGGCGATTTCGGCGTCGCGGATTTTTTTGATTTCCGCGCCCTTTTCGCTGAGAGGAAAAAGCTCTTTAACCTCTTTGGGAACCGGCAGTTTTCTGACAAAGCGCATATTTTTCATTGATTTATCTTCTGAAATTTCCATATTCCCACCTTCCTGAAATTCTTTTATTTAATACTAATACTTAAATTCATAATTGTCAAACAAAAACAGCGGAACCGTTTAATAAAACACTCCGCTGCTTTTAAAAAGCTTATTATTTTAAAAATTATCAAGCAAAGATTTATAAAACTCGCAGTAATCGGTCCGCTTTTCAGCGGTAAACGCCATAGCTTCCCTTGGGTGGCGATTCAGCTGCCCCGTAAGCATATACTGAATATCATAGCCCCAAACCACTCCGCTTTCCTTAAGCGGAAGCATATATTTTTCAAGAAAGGTTAAAAGGCTGTATAAATTGTATTTTGGATTTTTAAGAAATCCCAAGAGCAATTCCATGGCGCAGTTTCCCGCCCCTCTGCCCATACTCGAAGCAGTGGCGTCCAGATACGAAACACCATAAGAAAGTGTTTCAATAGTGTTTGCAAATGCCAGATTTTGATTGTTATGGGCATGAAAACCAATTAATTTTCCGTATTTTTCACCCGTCTCAAGATATTTTTTTGCAAGTCTGCCCGCGGTTTCCGGATAAAGAGAGCCGTAAGAATCAACAAGATAAATTACATCTGCTTTTGATTTTCCTATCATTTCCAAAGCTTCATCAATCTGCTCTGTATCAGCCTGGCTTATCGCCATAATATTGCAGCAGGTTTCATAGCCCAGATTATTAAAATAATTTATCATCTCAACCGCCGCGGGAATTTGATTGATATAGCAGGCAACTCTGACCATATCAATAACGGATTCGCTTTTAGGAACAAAATCCTCTTTAAAATCACATCTGCCCACATCTGCCATAACGGATATTTTCATATCCGAAATATTATCGCCCACAATACTTCTTATATCTTCTTCATCGCAAAATTTCCATTTGCCGTATCTTTTCGGGTCAAAAAGCTTTTTTGACGCGCGGTATCCGAATTCCATATAATCAACACCGCTTTTGATATTTGTTTTATACAGCTCCGTAACAAATTCATCCGTAAATTCAAAATTATTGCACAAACCGCCGTCCCTTACAGTAGCGTCAAGCACCTTAACGTCATCACGCACGGTCATAATATTTCCTTTTCTCGGCGCCATAAAAAATCCTCCTTGCTTTACTTTTCCACTTTAAAGCCTATTTGCTTTAAAGTGGATTAGTGGATATTATAGCAAAGAGAATAATTTTTGTCAACATAATCAGAATAAAAAGAAAACTGATTACAAATAAAAATCACAGATTTTCAAGTTCCGCTTTCATCCACTGGACGTAAAAATCAGATTCCGGCAATTTTACATTTGCCAAAACAGAGCAATAAACCTCGTTAAACAACCCATAAAAAGCGGATTTGGCATCCACCATTTCCGAAACTGAATACTTTGATTTGTATAATTCATACAAATGAAATTTATCACCCATAAAATTTCTAAGCTGAAACAAATCAAATTCCTTATCCGCCCATTTACTTTCAAGCGGGTCGATAAACGCGGTAACATTAAGCTTTTTATCACACATAATATTAGCAACATTTAAATCCCCGTGAACAAGAGAAGCTTCTTTAACCGGCTCACTGAAAATAATGCCGAAATTATTCCACGCCCTTTCCATAAGCAAAACGATTCCGTCGGAAAATAAATCGGGATGCGCTTTGGCTGTGTTAAGCACATCAAGCGCGAAAGGCTTATAATAATCAAGCCAGTTATCATAAACAGCATTTCCCAAAGGCCCGAATTTTGAATTTGTTTTGCTGTGAACGGCGCCCATAGCGGTTACAACATCATCGGCAAACTTTTGCTTTTTGCGCTTAGATATAAATAACAGCCCGACTGACGAAAACATTGAAAGCACGTCTTTGCCGTTCATACGTTCCATACAAATAATATCCACGGGGATTTCATCATCAGCATAGCTTGAAAAATATACTTCCGGAACGGGAACGGGGCTTGCCTGCCTCAAAAGCGCAAGAGCCTGCTCCTCATCATCTTTCATACCCGGGCAAAGGCATACCTTTAAAATTAAGAAATTAGGATTTTTATCTGTCTCTGCGCAATATACATATCCGAAATATCCGCCGCCTGCATATTTAATATTTAACACGCTGCAATTACAGCGCTTTTCCGCAGCAAGCTTTGCATAATTCAGCGCCTGTTTTATTTTCAGATTTTTCTTTTGCTTCGGTTCCATAGGAACGCCCCTTTTAAACTGATTTATAAAATAATAAAAGAGCGGGAATCCGCCCTTTTTATTATATACAATTAATCATTTAATAACGCGAACTCTTATAACTCCGTTAATTTTTTTTATATCTTCAACTGCCGAATCGGAAACAGCGGAATCAACATCTATAATGCCGTATGCGATTGAGCCTCTGTTTTTATCCTCAAAGTTGGCGATATTAATGCCGTCTTTACTTATTGTATCCGTGATTGTGGCTATCATATTGGGCTGATTGATATGAATAACCGTAATTCTGGCCGCTCCGCTTCTTGGCGCTGAAACAAAAGGCATATTAACAGAATTTTTAATGTTTCCGTTTTCAAGGAAATCAATAAGCTCCAACGCGCCCATAGACGCGCAGTTTTCTTCACTTTCCGGGGTTGAGGCGCCGAGATGAGGCAATGCTATAACTCCGTTTACTCCTATAAGCTCAGCCGTTGGAAAATCCGTAACATAAGCAGCCATTTTCCCGTCTTCAAGCGCATTTACTATATCCGTGCTGTTTGCAAGATCTCCTCTTGCAAAATTAATAATCCTTACAGTGTCTTTCATTTTTTCAATATTTTCAGCGCAAATCATCTCTTTGGTGTCATCGGTAAGAGGCACGTGAACGGTTATATAATCCACAAGCGGAAAAATCTCATCAAGGTTATTATTTACAACTATATCTTTTTTAAGCATTTCGGCAGAATCGGCGCTGAGGAAAGGGTCATAGCCTATTACCGTCATCCCCAAATCGGAAGCGGCATTCGCTACAAGCCTTCCGATGGCTCCCAGACCTATAACCGCCAGGGTTTTTCCCTTAATCTCCGGGCCGGCAAACGCCGATTTGCCTTTTTCAACGCTTTTACTTACGTTTTCATCATTTTTTATTGTTTTGCACCAGTCAATTGCCTTTGTGATTTTACGGCTGGACAGAAGCAGCCCACAGATAACAAGCTCCTTAACGGCATTTGCATTGGCGCCGGGAGTGTTAAAAACAACTATTCCCTCCTCAGTGCACCGCTCAACCGGAATATTGTTAACACCGGCTCCCGCTCTTGCTATCGCAATAAGGTTTTCCGGCATTTTCATATCTTGCATAGCGGCGGATCTTACCATAATTGCATCAGGATTTTCAACTTCATCGCCGTAAATATATTTGGAGGAATCAAGCTTTGACAGACCCACATCCGAAATCTTATTTAAAGTTTTAACAGTGAACATTACTTATTTTCCTCCTCAAATTTTTTCATAAACTCCGCAAGCTTTTCAACGCCTTCAATCGGCATGGCATTATATATTGAAGCGCGCATTCCGCCAACGGTTCTGTGCCCTTTAAGATTAACAAATCCGGCTTCGCCCGCCTCTTTTATAAACTTGGCATTCAGCTCGTCACTGTCTGTAACAAAAGGAACATTCATAAGAGAACGGTCCCGCTTAACAACAGTACCTTTGAACATTTTGCTTGAATCCAGGAAATCATAAAGAATTTTTGCTTTTTCCTCGTTATGCTTTTTCATTCCCTCCAGATTTCCGTAAGTTTCCTTTATCCATTCAAGCACAAGCTTGCAGATATAAATGGTCCAGCACGGAGGTGTGTTATAAAGCGAATCGGCATCCGCCTGAACCTTATAATTCATCATAACAGGGCAAATATCCCTTGCGTTTCCGAGTAAATCCTCCCTGACGATAACAACAACAAGCCCCGCCGGAGCAACATTTTTTTGAGCTCCGAAATAAACAACGCCAAATTTTGAAATGTCAAGCGGCTCAGACAGCGCGCAGGATGAAATATCCGCTATCAGCACCTTATCTCCTACCGGAGGAAGCTCTTTATATTTAGTGCCGTAAATAGTGTTGTTGAGGCAAATATAAACATAATCCGCGTCCTCACGAAAATCTTCCGGTTTTGTGTTCGGAATATAGGTGAATGTTTTATCGGCAGAAGATGCGGCCGCCTTTACATCGCCGTACTTCTGCGCCTCCTGAAAAGCTTTTTTCGCCCACTGCCCGGTAATTATATAATCCGCCTTTCCGCTTTTATTCATAAAATTAAGCGGTATCGCCGAAAACTGAGCAGACGCGCCGCCCTGCAGGAACAGCACTTTATAATTATCGGGAATCTTATAAAGCTCTCTCATAAGTTTTTCTGCGCTTTTAATAATATCGTCAAATACCTTTGAACGGTGACTCATTTCCATAACAGACTGGCCGCTGCCATGATAATCAAGAATTTCCGCTCCCGCCTTTTCAAGAACAGACACAGGAAGCGTTGAAGGACCTGCGCTGAAATTATATACACGTGCCATAAAATATCCTCTCTTTCGTTTTCTTAAAATAACATTGTGAGTAATATTATAA
>JAJBVR010000131.1 GCA_020859725.1 Clostridiales bacterium
TTTTTATTATAACATTTACATTCTGCGAAAGCAACCAAACCATATTAATGTTGATTAAAAGTTTATAAAATAATATAAAGAAAGCGCGCGCCGCGAAAATTTTTTGCGGCACACGCATAAAAACACTTCAATAATCGGCGCACTGCAATATTTTGCCGAAATATTTTTCATTAATAAAATTGTTTAATTTATCTTTCTATATATAATATCCCTTTTAAAACAAGTTTTTCTAAAAAAATTTAAAAAATTTATAATTTTTTTGAAAATTCACCGCAAACGGGTGTTTTCATAAAGTTTATTATATCATCACGGCTGCCTTGCGCCAGCCATGCCTTTATATACACAGCGGGAAATGAGCAGGGCTCAAGAACAATTATTCCTTTGCTTTCAATTCCGTTAAAGCTTTCATATCGCGCCCACGAATTAATGCCGACGGCGAAAACGGGGATTTCGCTTTCAAACGCTTTTTCGCAAAATTCGGCAAAGTATTTTGACTCCGTATTAAATGTTCCGGAATGGTACGGTCTTAAAATAACCGCCTTAACATCCGTTAAATCATAATAAAATCCGTCCCCGGGAACACAGGAAACCGCCAAAACACGTGAACATTCGCTGAAACGGCGACTGCCTTTATATCCGCAAAAATCAGACTTATCAGCCTTATAATGCGGATTTTGAGTTATTATACCGTTTTCATACCATGCCGCGGGTTCTCCGTGTGCATAAACATAATCTTTTGCCTCCGGATGGGAAAACATTTTAACCGCCGTGTATATAAACGCTTTTTCTCCGCTGTTTTTATACGAGGCAAACACGCCCTTTAATTTACATTGCTCCAAAAATTGAGCCGCCGCTTCAAAATTATCAAACCCGTTTGCCCTTTTATCCGAAAGCGGATAATTGCTTGAAACAAAAACCGCGCGGACATCTTCCCCCGCAAGTGCAAAAGAGAGAGCCGCCGCCGAATATTGCAGAGTATCGGTTCCGTGGCAAATTATTATATTTCTGCTTCCGTTTTTTATAACCTCTTTAACACTGTTTAAAAGCAAATTAAGATAATTCGCGTTTAAATTTTCACTTAAAATCGTAAACGGCGAAACAAATTCAAATTCCGCGCCGGGTTTTCCCTCACGGTATCTTTTAATAAGCCTTGATTTTACATAGGCGGAGGGGGATATAACATTTTCATTATAATCGCTTCCTATTGTTCCGCCCGTAAAAATAACGGAAATTTTCATATTTTTCCTCCAAAAACAAAAGGACCTGCAAAAGCAAGTCCTTTAACGTTGGTGACCCGGACGAGAATTGAACTCGTGTTACCGCCGTGAAAGGGCGGTGTCTTAACCTCTTGACCACCGGGCCGTTGGTGGCTTTAACTGGATTCGAACCAGTGACACTGCGGGTATGAACCGCATGCTCTAGCCAACTGAGCTATAAAGCCATTTATCGGCTATATTTCAAGCAAGGTAGATTATATATTATAAAAGGCAGTTTGTCAACACTTTTTTTCAAAAGATAGAAATTAGTACATTCGTTTGACTTTTTCCGCCGTTTATGTTATAATACATTCAATTTATTATATCTATTATAATGTGCGAATGTGCGCGGACACTGAATTTTTTAATATTATATTACACACGATACGCGGCAGCTTTTTATTAAGCCTGTAAAAGCCGAATCTGTTTATAACCGGCGCGTAAAATATCAATATTAAATCAAAGGAAAGGCTATGTGATTATTATGGCTAAAAAAATCAATAAAACTCAGGAAAAAGTTTTTAATTATATTAAAGAAGCCTTAAGTGAAAAAGGAATTGCTCCCTCAATCAGGGAAATAGGCGATGCCGTTGGGCTTCGTTCCACCTCAACGGTTCAATACAACCTTAACGCGCTTGAAAGAGCGGGGTATATTGAGCGCGACCCTGCGTTGAAACGCACCATAAGACTTGCGGGAAGCAACCTCAAAACAACGCCGGTTCCACTTTTGGGAACGGTTACCGCGGGCGTGCCCATATTAGCGCAGGAGCAGATTGAGGAATACATTCCCGTTTCTCTTGGCAAAAGCGGCGAATATTTCGCACTTCACGTTAAAGGCTCCTCAATGATAAACGCGCATATACTGGACGGAGATATAATAATAGTTGAAAAAACACCCGTTGCTCAAAACGGCGATATAGTTGTGGCGCTGATTGAAGATGAAGCCACTGTTAAAAGATTTTTCAAGGAAAACGGGCATTTCAGGCTTCAGCCGGAAAACGATGAATTTGAACCTATAATAGTTAAAGAGGTTGCCCTGCTGGGCAGAGTTGTTTCTCTTATCAGAAACTATTAAAGCAATTTTATCGTATATCTTATTTTACTTTTTTGCCGATATGGTTTTGGATTTATTTGAGAAAAACAGCTTAAAAACAATTCCAACGGGAAAACCGATGGTTCAAAGAGGTGCAGATATAAAAACGATATATAGCAGTTGTTGATACATAATAAACATTGTGATATAATTTACGAAGCGATTTTAAAATAATATACCGGAGGTGCTTTTATGAGCGAATGTTCACATGATTGTTCATCCTGCGCTTCAAACTGCGGTGAAAGAAAAGAACCGCAGAATTTTCTGAAACCTGCGAATAAATATTCAAAAATTAAAAAGGTTATAGGCATTGTAAGCGGAAAAGGCGGAGTAGGAAAAAGCCTTGTTGCCTGCCTGCTTGCCTCAAAATGTGCAAAAGCGGGGCTTAAAGTCGGCGTGCTGGACGCCGATATAACAGGTCCGTCCGTGCCCAAATCATTCGGAATAGACGAAAGAGCCGTTCAGGACGGTGAATGCCTTCTTCCGAATATAACCGAAAACGGCATAAAAATTATGAGCATAAATCTGCTTTTAGAGGACGCCAATGCTCCTGTTGTGTGGCGAGGCCCCGTTATAAGCGGCGTTGTGGAGCAGTTTTGGACTGATGTTCGCTGGGGAGAGCTTGATTATCTTTTTGTTGATATGCCGCCGGGAACAGGCGATGTTGCGCTCACCGTGTTTCAAAGTCTGCCCGTAGACGGAATTATAATAGTTTCCACACCGCAGGATCTTGTTAGAATGATTGTAAACAAAGCCTTTAATATGGCAAAGATGATGAATGTGCCGGTTTTGGGGCTTATTGAAAATATGAGCTGGTTCTTCTGCCCCGAATGCGACAAAAAATTTGAGATTTTCGGAAAATCCCAAATTGACGAAACTGCAGCGCAGCTCGGAGTTCCCGTGCTGGCAAAGCTCCCTGTTAACCCGAAAATAAACAGATTGGTTGACAGCGGCAAAATTTACAAAGCCGAATGCCCGGAGCTTGACGATTTTGTTGACGCGCTGAAATGATTATCATTACCCTGTTGCAAACCTGAGGAGGAGTTATGGCTAAACGCAAAAATTACATTTCATGGGATGAATATTTTATGGGTGTCGCCCTTCTTTCCGCTATGAGAAGCAAAGACCCGAATACACAGGTGGGAGCCTGTATTGTTAACGCTGACAACAGAATAGTAAGCGTTGGTTATAACGGATTCCCCCGCGGCTGCTCGGATGAGGACTTTCCTTGGGAGCGCACCGCCGACAACCCGAATGACACAAAATATCCTTTTGTTTGCCACGCGGAGCTTAATGCGATTTTAAATTCAAACGGAATCGGCGTTAAGGGCGCCAGAATTTACGTGGCTCTTTTTCCCTGCAACGAATGCGCCAAGGCGATAATTCAGGCCGGCATTTCAGAGGTTATTTACATAAGTGATAAATATTCACACACTGATAATAACCGCGCCAGCAGAAGAATGCTTGAAGCGGCGGGAATAAAGCTTACCAAATTCAGCAGCGATATAAAAATTCAATTTGATTTTAACCCGGAGAATGTATAATTTGGAATTAGATATTTACGATTTTGATAAAACTCTTGTTCCGTTTGACAGCGGTTCGCTTTTTATATTTTTCTGCGCCGTCCGTTACCCTTGGATTTTGATTACGGAAATCCCCTGTATTTTAATATTCGGTTTGCTTGTGGCGTTTAAAATAATAAGATTTACAAGCTTCAAAAAATTTTGCTTTTCATTCGTTTTGCTTATCCCGCTGGAAAAAGCGGTTAAAAAATTTTGGGATAAACATGAAAAGGATATTTATCCGTGGTTTTTCAGCCGCAAAAGAAAGGCGCTGGTAATAAGCGCTTCGCCGGATTTTCTTTTAAATGAAATTGCGCGCCGGGCAAAATTTGATTATCTTATATGCACAAGGCACAACGCCAAAACGGGCGCAATTATAGGCGAAAACTGCCGCGGGCGGGAAAAGGTTCGAAGATTTAAAGAAGAATTTAGAAACGTAAAAATCGTTGACGTTTATTCTGATTCCTATAAACATGATAAATACATATTTTCCCTGGCCGGCGGAAGCTGCTACCACATTGAAAAAGGGAAAAGGATTAAATTTGATTACAATAAAAAATACGGGGAATAAACTTTATGAAAGACCGCGGTTTAAATAAGATATTAATAATAATTTTAACCTTAATTTTTGTAGCATTATGCGTATTTGCAGTTTATTACCATAAGAACATTTACATTCCCAAACTGGAAAAGGCGCAAAACTATTCAACGCAGATACCCGTAAGCGAAAGTGTGCCGCAAAAAGCGGGAAAAAGGGAACTTCTTGCGGAGAACGAGAGCCTTGATATACAGCTTTATAAAGACGGGGATTATGTTATCATTGTGCAAAACGGCAAAGAGGCGGAATTCTCCGATTGGAATAAAAATATATCACTTAAAACTCCCGAAATATACAGCTTTGATTTTAACGGCGATAATACCGATGAAATTGTTATTCGTGTGTATGAAGGAGAGGATGAAAAAACAGGCGAGGATATTTACGGGATTTACGCACTTTCCCCGGCGGACAGCCCCGAATCCGATTCGCCGTACACGGTTAACTATATAAACAGCGATTCATGGAGCGCGATTTTTAAAAGCACTGTAATGTGGAGCGCAAATCAGCTGATAAGCACGCCGAAACGGATTCAGTTTATTATGGACTATTCAGGCTCAAACATTACGTATAATCAGGATACGGGAATTGTTTCCGATTCAGACCACGTGTGGTACTTGCTGGCTTCGAAAACCGAAAACGGGAATTACTGCACTTTTAAAAGCTGCTATATAGGCCCGGCGGTTTTAAGCGTTAACAGCGAAACAAACGCCGTTGAAGCAAGCTTTTCCGTTTATTTTTCATATGAAGAAATCCGGGCAGACCAAATGGGCGGAAATATTACCTGCGGCATAACATTAACAAACAACAAATATTCAATAACGGAAAAAACGGTAAAATTCAGCACAAATCCCGAATATTCAACACCCGAACCGACTCAAACCGCCGCGGACTGGACCAAAACCTTTACAAACCCCGGCGGAATGACTTCCTCGCGGACTATTTCAAATTTGGCGCTGAGATGCGGCAGCGGAAATTCATTCAGAAGAATTTCAAATGAAACAAATCAGGGCGCCGGAGTAAACGAAATAACCGTAACAAAATCAGCTCTTACAATCAGGCTGAAATCAGGCTTCAAGTTTGCACCCGAAGCGGGAGAAATTCAAAATATAAATATTTATATTGATTACGGCACGGGTAAATATAACATTGCAAATTCGGCAAAAATAACACAGGAAAACGGCATTGAAACACTTACCGTTTATTTTGACGCCGAATATTCCACATCCGATTTGAAAAGCTTTGATATTTATGCAGGCGTATAATCGGGTAAGCTTTTATATTCATTTTTTCAATTCTTAATTTTTTTATTTATTAGGCATAATATTCTTATGTTTTTGTTGCGGCGTTTAGCATTTTTATGTTATAATTCATACTGATTTTATATAATAAAGGGGGAATATTATGAGTGTTATTATTACTGCTGATTCTACTTGCGATCTTCCTCCAAGCATAACAGAAAGCAGAAATATAACAATAATTCCTCTTTCTGTTCTTTTGGGGGAAAAATCATACTTGGACGGCATTGAAATAAAGCCTTCCGATTTATATGATTTTGTTAAAAAAACAGGCGTTTTGCCAAAAACAGCCGCAGTTACTCCCGCTCAGTATTATGAAGTTTTTAAAAGAGAAACGGATAACGGAAATTCCGTTGTTCATATAGGGCTTTCATCCGCAATTTCATCAAGCTTTCAAAACGCGTTAATAGCGGCGGCGGATTTTAATAATGTTTACTGCGTTGATTCAAAAAATCTTTGCACAGCGATGGGGCTGCTTGTTCTTAAAGCCTGTGATTTAAGGGATAAAGGCTTCGATGCGCGTAAAATATCAAATCGCGCTGCGGCTCTTGTGCCCAAAGTTCACGCCACCTTTGTGCTTGACAATCTGGAATATCTTCACAAAGGCGGAAGATGCAGCGCCGTGGCAAAATTCGGCGCAAATGTTCTTGGGCTCAAACCCGTAATAGGAGTGGACAGCGGCACGGGAAAAATGGATGTTATAAAAAAATACCGCGGTAAAATAGATTCTGTTTATAAGCAATATATAAATGACAGCCTTGCCGATATTTCAAAAATTGACCAAACCAGAATAGTTATTGCAAATTCCGGCGGTATTTCCGGTGAGATACTCGCGTTTGCAAAAGGCGTTGCCGAGGGAAAAGGTCGCTTTAACGAAATAATTACGGCAGACGCCGGATGCACCATTTCATCGCACTGCGGTCCGAAAACCTTGGCTGTTTTTTATATGAAAAAATAATAACCGCGGGCTGATTTTGTCTCAGTCCGTATATTTTACATAAAAATGTAAACCAAAAAGCAAGAAGGCGGTTAACAATGGAGCTGAAAAAAGAGGTGCTTTCCGCACTGTCATCCTGCAAAAGATACATAAGCGGCGAAGAACTCGCAAAACAATTCGGAAAAAGCCGAGCCGCGGTTTGGAAAGCGGTTAAGGCGCTTAAAAAGGACGGATATATAATAGACGCCGTTACAAATAAAGGATATATTTTAACGGAAGATAATGATATTTTAAGCGCAGAAAGCATAAAACAAAATATGAAACACAAAATCGACGTGCTTTATTATCCGTCCGTTGATTCAACAAACTCTTGTGCCAAAAGCATTGCAGCGGGCGGAGATTCAAGAACACTGCTTATAACCGCCGATGAGCAGACGGCAGGCAGAGGCAGGCAGGGAAAATCTTTTTACTCCCCTTCCAAAACAGGTATATATATGACTTTTGTTATTCATCCGGATTTGCCGCTTCAAAACGCGGTAACCGCCACAACGGCTGCTTCCGTGGCGGTTTGCAGAGCAGTTGAGAAGCTGACCCGCCTTAAGCCGGAAATAAAATGGGTGAACGATGTTTACTTAAACGAAAATAAAATATGCGGAATTTTAACCGAGGCTGTTTCCGATTTTGAAGCCGGAATAGTTACAAGCGTTATTATAGGAATAGGAATGAATATAAGCACGGTGAATTTCCCCCGTAATGTTGAAAACGCGGGGTCGCTCGGTGTTAAAATAAAGCGTGCGTCTCTTATAGCCGCCATTTCGGATGAGCTTATGGAAATCGCGCTCGGTGATTACAAGGGATTTATAAATTATTACCGAAAACACAGTATGATTTTAGGCAAAAAAATAAATTATATTGAAAACGGGCGCGTAACCCGCGCGCTTGCGCTTGAACTTGATGAAAACGGCGGGCTTGTGGTTGAAAAAGAAAACGGAGAAAAGCTTACTCTGCGAAGCGGAGAAATTAGTATAAGAAAAATTTGATGAAAAACACGAAATCAAAAAAGAAAACGGAAATAAAAAAACAAACCAAAAGCAGAATTCTTGCGGCAGTGCTTCTTATCGTAATCGCCGCGGCAATAATCATAACGCTTATAACAAGCCGGAATTATTCCGGAAAGCCTGATTTATTTGATACAAGTGAAAAATATGTAAGCGGCATAGATATTTCCGGGCACAACGGAAATATTGACTGGCAAACAGTTGCTCAAAACACCGATTTTGCAATAATACGCGCCGGATACAGGGGTTACGTAAGCGGAGATATTGAAGCGGACGGTAATTTTGAAGAAAACCTGAAAGAAGCAACGGACGCCGGAATACCTTTGGGAGTTTATTTTTATTCACAGGCGCTGAATGAGATCGAGGCAATAGAGGAAGCAAAATTTGTGCTGGACTTAATCGGGGATTATAATATTGACCTGCCCGTATTTATTGATTATGAATATGCCCACGGAAGCGGCGGAGAATTAACGGGCAGACTTTATGAGGCAAATATTTCCAGAACGGACGCGGCTGAAATCATTAACGCCTTTTGCGGTGAAATAGAAAAAAACGGATTTTACTGCGGCGTTTATTCATCATCATCTATATTTATGCTGGATATTAAAGTTTCCGAAATAAACAAAAATGCTTATATCTGGGTGGCTGATTACAATAAAAGTATTACATATTTGGGCACATATGATATTTGGCAATATACAAAGCAGGGCTCCTGCGATGGAATAAACAGCAAATATGTTGATTTGAATTATTGGTTTATTAACGGCGAATGATTAACCCGCTAATTTATTCACTTAATATTTGCCGCTTTTATTGACCTTTTAATTATGTTATGATAATATTTAGTTAATCAAATTATAAACAAACGCGAAGTATAGTGTGAAAATCACATTATGCCGATCATATTGCCATCAAAATTTTCCGCGGCATAATTTTGAAACGGCTGTAATCACCATTAACGCTTTGTCAGGCTACAGCAGAGTGTTGATTATTTTTTAATAAAAATTTGTAGCCTGAAAGGCTATGGTGATTATTATGAAAAACACCGAAAAATCACTTGATGCGCTTGTGGCGCTTTGCAAAGGCAGGGGCTTTGTGTATCCCGGCTCCGAAATTTACGGCGGCTTGGCAAACACCTGGGATTACGGCCCGCTCGGCGTTGAACTTAAAGATAATATTAAAAAAGCGTGGAGAAAAAAATTTATTCAGGAAAATAAATACAATGTCGGACTTGATTCCGCAATACTTATGAATCCGCAAACGTGGGTGGCTTCAGGGCATCTTGGCGGATTTTCCGACCCGCTTATGGATTGCTGCGAATGCAAAACACGCCACAGAGCGGATGACCTTATTGAAAATTTTGACGGCACAAACGTTGCGGGCTGGTCTAACGAGCAAATGAGCGCGTATATTAAAGAGCACAATATTCCGTGCCCAAACTGCGGCGCTACAAACTTTACCGATATACGCCAGTTTAATTTGATGTTTAAAACATTTCAGGGCGTAACCGAAGATTCTAAAGATGAAATTTATCTTCGCCCGGAAACTGCCCAGGGTATTTTTGTTAACTTCGCAAATATTCAAAGAACAACAAGAAAAAAAATCCCGTTCGGAGTAGCGCAGGTGGGAAAATCATTCAGAAATGAAATCACCCCCGGGAAATTCATGTTCCGAGTAAGGGAATTTGAGCAGATGGAGCTTGAATTTTTCTGCAAGCCGGGCACAGACCTTGAGTGGTTTGATTACTGGAGATCTTTCTGCCGCGATTTCCTTTATTCCCTTAATATCAGCAAAGAAAACCTCAGATTAAGAGATCATGATAAGGAAGAGCTTTGCTTCTATTCAAAGGCAACAACAGATTTTGAATACTTATACCCGTTTGGCTGGGGCGAGCTTTGGGGAGTAGCGGACCGTACCGATTACGATTTATCACAGCACATCAAAACCAGCGGAAAAAGTCTTGAGTATTTTGACCAGGAAACCAACGAAAAATATGTGCCATATGTAATTGAACCGTCTCTTGGTGTTGAAAGGCTTTTCCTTGCGCTTCTTACGGAGGCGTATGATGAGGAAATAATTGACGAAACTAAAAACGATAAACGGATTGTTCTTCACTTTCACCCTGCAATAGCGCCGTTTAAAGCCGCTGTGCTTCCGCTTTCCAAGAAGCTTAACGAGCAGGCGGGGCAGGTTTTTGAAACGCTTTCAAAGAAATTTAATGTTGATTATGATGACGCCGGCTCAATAGGAAAGCGTTACCGCCGCCAGGACGAAATAGGGACTCCGTTTTGCATAACATATGATTTTGATTCAGAAACTGACGGCTGCGTTACCGTCAGAGACAGAGATACTATGCAGCAGATAAGAATACCCGTTTCGGAGCTTTCCGATTTTATAGAAAAGAAATTGGAATTTTAACAAACATAAACCCACTATTATATTGAAAAGAGGCTTGTTATGAATTTAGACAGAGGCTTAATAAAACGCCAGGCAAAAGAGCTTGTAAGAAACAAGGTTATGAAGCTGTTTTTAACATCTTTTGTAATATCGCTTTGCATTTCAATTGTTCCCTCCGTTTCCGCTGCAGTTTCAACCTTTAATATTCTAAGTAAAGACAATTACAGCGATTATTACGATGATTATTATGATGATTATGATGATTATTACAATTATCACGGCAATCAATCAGACGGCGGATATAATTATGATTATTTTAACAACTTTGACGGAAATACGGATGACTCCGGAAATGATTTTTATAATTTCAGCGCAAAAATAGAGTCGCCCGTCAAAATGGGGCTTGCTTCAATGTTTGCTTCACAAATTTTATCATTGATTTCCGTGGCTGCAAGCATATTGCTTGTTCCGTTAGCTGTTGCCCTTACCGCCTTTTATGTAAGATTTATCAGAGGTCAGGAGCAGGAACTGGGCGCGGGAATCGGTTCTGTATTCCGTGAAGCGTTCAAGACTAAATTCGGCAAAAAGATTGGTGTTTACTACCTTAAAGCGCTACTTGTTTACCTGCTTTCACTGCTGTTTCTTATTCCCGGAATAATCTTTAACTTCAGTTCCTATTTCGCATTTCAAATAATGTGTGATTATCCGGAGCTTTCACCGTGGCAGGCAATTATGCTCAGCAAAAAAATCGTTAAAGGTCACCGCACAGAGCTTTTCGTGCTGGAATTGAGTTTTATTCCGTGGATGCTTCTTTCCGTTTTAATTTTTCCGCTTATTTATGTAACTCCCTATTACAGCACAACCATTGCGCTTTATTACGAAAATTTCCGTCTGCGCGCAATACAAACACACATGGTTACGGAAGATGATTTCCTTTCTGACGCACAGAAAGCGGCGAAATATGCCGCCGCAAGCCAATATCAAAACGGCGGGCAAACCTTTAGCGGAAATAACTATTCTCAGACGTATCAGCAAAACACAAATAATCAGCCGTCAGCGTACGAACCCGAAAAGCCAAATTATTTTACCCCAAGCGTTATTAATACTCAGCAGCCGGCATATTACAGACCCGATATTCCGAACGCGAAAATCCGGATGAGCCGGTGGATATTTATGCGAACTTAACACATGATACCGTTAATCCTCCTAAAGATGACGACGGCGGCGCGCAGATAAACGGCGATACTGTATCCATAAGCGAGCCCGAGGAACCGCAGCAGCCGGTTTTTTCCGAACCCAAGGAGCCGACAGAGGATTTCAGCGAACCGGTTGAACCCAAAGATACGGATGATGATTTCAGGCAGGATGATGATTTAAACAAATCGGATGATTAATTTCTGAAAAATATGAAAAATTAATATATTAATATTATCTCATATTGCTTTAGCTC
>JAJBVR010000182.1 GCA_020859725.1 Clostridiales bacterium
AAAGCTATAACGGAGCCTTCATAAGCTTTAAGGATTCCTCTGATATATTTATAAAAGGAAATAAATATTCAAACAGCAATCATTTAAATTTGGTTAACTGTAAAAACGTAATTTCAGAATAAACGGGAGGGATGTCTAAATGAACGTAAAACCTAAAGTTCCCGTTAATTGTTATTTTCAGGGCTGCTATAATACGGTGTTTGAAAGGGAAATTGAAAAATGCAAGGAAAAATGCCATCAATATAATCAGCTTTCACCTAATGACAAAAAAGCTCAAAATAAAATTCTGAATGAGCTGATAGGAAAAATGGGAAATAATGTTGTTGTAACTCCGCCGTTTTGGTGCGATTACGGCTATAATATAACTTTCGGCGATTATTTTTATTCAAATCATAATCTTGTAATAACGGACGGCGCAGAGGTAACTTTCGGCAGCAATGTTTTTATTGCGCCGAACTGCACATTCACAACTGCGGAGCATTCAACAGACCCTCAGCAGAGAAAGGATGGCATTGAAATCGCAAAACCGATTACAATAGGCAATAATGTGTGGATCGGAGCAGGCAGTATTGTTTTGGCGGGAGTTACGATAGGGGATAATTCGGTTATAGGAGCCGGAAGCGTGGTAAAAAATCAACTCCCGCCGGGGTAGTTGCTGTTGGTGCGCCGTGCAGGGCAGTGCGGAAAATTACGAAGGAAGATAAACATCGTTATCCGATGTTTAACGGTAAATATTAGCAGTATTTTTAAACAAAATATTTGTCGCATAAACGTTTTTACTTATTTCTTTAAATTTTAAAGCAGACTTACAATATTTTTATGAAAGCGGGGTTCTCGATGTGCCGTTACAAATCGTAAGAAACGATATAACAAAAGTTAAATGCGACGCAATCGTTAACGCGGCCAACAGCACACTGCTTGGCGGCGGAGGCGTTGACGGTGCAATACATAAAGCCGCAGGCAGAGGGCTTTTGACGGAGTGTATGAAGCTTAGCGGATGCAAGGTTGGACAGGCTAAAATTACAAAAGGATATAATCTCCCCTGCAAATATATTATCCATACTGTAGGGCCGAAATGGAAAGGCGGTAGGAACGGCGAGCAGGAATTGCTCAAAAACTGCTATAAAAATTCACTTATTCTTGCCAAAGAAAACAATTGTGAATCGGTTGCGTTTCCGCTCATTTCAAGCGGTGTTTACGGTTATCCGATGAACGAGGCGCTCAAGACTGCCGTTGACAGCATTGCCGAATTTCTGATGTGTAACGATATGCTTGTTTATATTGTTGTGTATAACAAAAACGCACTTGCCGCAGGCAGTAAACTGTTTACGGACATTGCGCAGTACATAGATGATAATTATGTTGTCGAGCATTCGCCGTATTCCGGCAGACGGATAAATAACTGTGAAAAAAGTATGCCTTTGACTCAAACAAGATTTCTTGATATTGAGGAAAGCGCTGTATTAAGTGATGCTTGTACGGCAATGCCACCATCTGTAAGTCCAAAATGTACGGAAGACAGTCTTGATGATTTCCTGAAAGAAACGATTGACGAAAGCTTTTCCGAAATGCTGCTAAGGCTGATTGACGAGCGGGGAATGAAGGACAGCGAGTGCTACAAAAAAAGGCAAATATAGATAAACGCCTATTTTCCAAAATTCGTTCAAATCCTGATTATAAGCCAAGCAAGGCAACTGTTCTTGCGTTTTGTGTTGCTCTTGAATTGCCGCTTCTTCAGGCAAACGAAATGTTGATGAAAGCAGGATTCGCACTTTCTCACAGCAACAAGTTTGATGTTATTGTTGAATATTTTATAAAACATAATAATTATAATATTTTTGAAATTAACGAAGCCCTTTTTGCATTTGACCAAAATCTTTTGGGTCAATAAATTAGTCGCACGGCAGGCGACCAAATATTAATAAAACCTCTGTATAATGAGCTTGTAAGGTTGAAAAACAACCAAAACACAAATTCATTTTACGGAGGTTTTTATAATGAAAAAGACAAAAAATAATATTACGGAACTGGTATTTATTCTTGACTGTTCGGGTTCAATGGGCGGGCTTGAAAGTGATACAATCGGCGGCTTCAATTCACTGATTGAAAAGCAGAAAAAGCAAAGCGGCAGGTGCTTTGTTTCAACCGTTCTTTTTGATAATTTCAGCGAGGTTATCCACGACAGAGTTGAGCTGGAAAATATCAAACCTATGACGGATAAGGATTATTATGTCCGCGGAAGTACGGCTCTTATTGATGCAATCGGCGGTGCGATTCATCACGTTGTAAACATTCATAAGTACGCAAGACCCGAGGATGTTCCGCAGCATACAATGTTTGTGATTATGACCGATGGTTATGAAAACGCAAGTCATATTTATACAAGCGATAGGGTTAAGGCAATGATTGAACACGAAAAAGAAAAGTATGGCTGGGAATTTCTCTTTATCGGTGCAAATATTGACTCCGTTGAAACGGCAAGGCATTTCGGTATAAGCGAGGACAGGGCAGTAAACTATCACGCCGACAGTCAGGGCACAAGCGTAGTTTATGACACTGTTGCGGACACGGTTTGCTGTGTGCGTGCAGGTCAGAATGTTTCATCAGAGTGGAGTAACAGTATTGATAAAGATTATAGAGGCAGAAAGCAATATTAAATAAAGAAAGGCGCTGAATTGAAATAAAATTCAGCGCCCTTAAAATTTTATAAACAGATGAATCGCCTGTGCAAAAATTTGCAGCTAAATGAAACCTGTGCAAATTTTTCATTTTAATTTATTTTATGTTTTTGCAGGCAACAAAATCTATACCAGTGCCCAAAATGTTTTTGATTATAATATCTCCGGTTGAAACAGGGGTGTTAAGAACAATTCCGTTAAGAAGCTTCATTGCCTCAAACATTTTGTCCTTTGGTATTGCGCCGTTTGTTTTTACAGGGCATCGCGGATGCTCCTTGCTTGATGTTTTAACCGTTGAAGTAACAACTCTTTTGGGATTTTTTAATTCGTTTTTTCCGTATTCAGCGCCCCTTGGGCATGAATTTCCCGTTACGGCGTAATCGTTGTTTTCGTCAACCTTCAAGTGGCAGCCTTTGGGGCAGGTTATGCAAATAAGCTCTGTCATTTTTAAGCCTCCTTTGCCAAAACTGTTATTTCGTTTGATTTTTATTTTGTCCAGCAAAACTTTAGGAATATTTATTTTTTCCATTTCTCCCGGAGCCATATGCTCGCGCTTAAATTTTGCAATCTGATTTTCTCCGTCACAGACAACAATTTCGGAATTTTTAAATATTTTCTTAACACGGAAAAATATTTCGGCTCCGTTTGCGCCTTTCCTGATTTTTTGCGGCACCGTATATCCTATTGAAGCTGAATTTTTAACGGATATAAAATTGCTTTTACTTTGTTCCCCGTTAATTACATAATCCGCCGCCGATTTTCCGGCCTTTTGGCTTTCTGCGGTAACAAAATCAACCAAATCGTGAACGTGAACCACGTTGCCGCAGGCAAATATACCGCCGCAAGACGTTTCCATATTTTCATATACAAAAGCGCCGTTTGTGCGCGGGTCGATTTCTATATCGGCAGTTTTTGTAAGTTCGTTTTCCGGTATCAATCCAACGGAAAGTAAAACCGTATCGCAGTCAAAATGAATTTCAGAACCAGGAATTGGTTTCCTGTCTTCTCCCACCTTGGCTATGGTAACTCCCTCCACTCTGTTTTTTTCCTCAATATCAATAATTGTGTGTGAAAGATAAAGCGGTATGTTAAAATCATTCAGGCATTGAACAATATTTCGCTGAAGCCCGCCCGAATACGGCATAAGCTCAACACAGGCAAGTACCTTTGCACCTTCAAGAGTCATTCTTCTTGCCATAATAAGCCATATATCACCGGCAGAATAACAACCTTTTTACCAACCATATGCCATTCAATATTAACATATCTCTGCGCCGCGCCTGCCGTTAAAATTCCTGCCGGTCTTGTTCCGGGAATGGAAATCGCGCCTCTTGTTCTTTCACGGCATCCCATTGCAAGTATTATGGATTTTGCTTTCAAAATACAGTAGCCGTCTTTTGTGTTAACGCAGTGAATCTCTTTATTGCGAGTAACTTCGAGAACCATTGTATCCGTCATTACATTTATATTGGTTTTGCCAAGCATTTCAATAAATTTGCCGGCATATTCGGGGCCCGTTAATTCCTCTTTGAAATAATGAAGCCCAAAACCGTTATGGATGCATTGATTAAGGATTCCGCCAAGTTCTTTGTCTCTTTCAATTATCAGAATATTTTTAAGCCCGTTTTCATATGCTGAGATTGCGGCGGCAAGACCGGCGGGGCCTCCGCCGATAACGATTAAATCAAACATTATTTTACACCTCCGGTTTTGGTTTCTCCGGTTAAAATATAGCTGCCCGTGTTATCATGCAAAACCTTTTCATACGGCTCATTTTTAAATTTTGCTATAATTTCAAGCACTTTGGGACCGCAGAATCCGCCCTGGCATCTTCCCATTCCAGTGTCTGCACGCCTTTTAATTCCGTCCAGCGAAACAGGGGGAACGGGAGAATTAAGCGCATCGATTATTTCGCCCTCCGTTATGGTTTCACAGCGGCAGATAACTCTGCCGTATGCCGGATTTTCTTTAATAAGTCGGTTCTTTTCATCCGATGAAAGATTTTTAAATCTTATTTTTTTCGTTTGCTTACATATTCGGATTTTATTTGTGGATTTAAACCGCTTTCCTTAAGCATTTCCACCACCCTTTCGGCTATTGCCGGCGCGGCGGATAAGCCGGGTGATTTAATTCCCGCCAAATCAATAAAGTTTTCCGCCGCAAATCGGATTATGAAATCGTCAATATCGGAAACGGCCCTTATTCCCGTAAAATTTCTTATATTTTCTCTGAAATTTATTGAGGGCACGGATTTCAGCGCTTTGTTTCTTATAAAATCAAGATTTTGTTTTTGTTGATGTGTCGTCCTTTCCGCGCGGATCCGCGTTAGGCCCAACAATTAAATTGCCGTGAACGGTTGGTGAAACAAGCACTCCCTTGCCGTCTTTATTCGGGCACTGAAAAATAACATGCCTTGCGCGAAAACCCTCTGATTTATCAAGCAGGTAATATTCGCCCGCGCTGGGCTCTGTTTTAAAATCGGCGGGAGCGGCCATATTGTGAATATCATCGCCGTTTACCCCCCGCGGCGTTAATAACGTATTTTGCGTTTATTTCTTTGTTTTTTGTTTTTATCTGCCAGAAGTTTTCTTTTCTTTCAATGGATGTTACCTGTGAATCAAGCAAAATCTCCGCACCGTTTTTTGCAGCGGTTTCCGCCATTGCAATTCCGTATTCCCACGGATTTACTATCGCGGCGGTAGGAGCGTAAAGCGCGCATACGACCTCCTCGGAAATTAAAGGTTCTTCTTTTTTCAGTTCTTCCTTTTCAAGGATTTTTAATCCCGGCACGCCGTTTTTCTTTCCGCGCTCCAAAAGAATTTCAATGCTTTTTCTTTCTTCTTCTGAAAATGCAGCAACAAGTGAACCTATTTTTTTTGTAAGGAACATCAAGATTTCGGCAGATTTCTTCCGCCATTGCGGAGCCTTTAACATTTAACTCGGCCATAAGAGTTCCGGGTTTTGGGTCATACCCCGCGTGAATAATAGCACTGTTTGCCTTGGTTGTGCCGCAGCAAATATCATTGTTTTTCTCAATAACAACAGTTTTAAGATTGAATTTGCTAAGGCTGAAAGCGCATGCGCTGCCGATAATTCCGGCTCCTATTATTGCAATGTCATACATTTTATACCCCTCCGTTTACGCATTTTATTTTACAAATACTCTTTTGGCATTTTCAGCCGCCTTTTTAATTAAATTATCAAGATTTTCAATTTTGCTTTCCGCTTCAAGCACATCCTCAAGCTTAGGCTTTGTTTTCGGGTGCTTGGGTGTAAATACCGTGCAGCAGTCCTCATAAGGCCGGATTGAAGTTTCAAAGGTGTCAATTTTTCTTGAAACAGCAACTATTTCGTCCTTGTCCATTCCTATGCAGGGCCTGAATATCGGCAAATCGGACGCACAGTCGGTGCATCCAAGCGCATAAATGGTTTGACTTGCAACCTGACCCACGCTTTCCCCCGTAATAAGCGCTTGGCAGTTTTGGCTTTTTGCTATAATATCGCTTATTTTCATCATTATTCGCCTCATAACAAGAGTTGAATACTCTTCAGGGCAACAATCACGGATTGCCTCCTGTATTTCCGTAAACGGCACAACAAATGTTACTATAGCGCCGCAGTAGGCGGCAACCTTTTTAAGCAAATCCATAACCTTCATTTCAGCAAGCTCACTTGTGTAAGGCGGTGACGCGAAATGAACGGAAATAAGCTCTATTCCCCTTTTTGCCATCATATAAGCGGCAACAGGGGAATCTATTCCCCCGCTGATAAGAACCGCCGCTCTGCCGCTTGTTCCGGTAGGCATTCCTCCCGCGCCTTTTAAATTGTTTCCCCTTACAAAGGCATATCCGTCACGGATTTCTATAGTTACCGTAAGCTGGGGATTGTGCACATCCACGCTTAAATGATTGAAATTTTTTAAAATGATTCCGCCTGTTTCTCTGCATATCTCGGGCGATTTAAGCGGAAATTTTTTATCGCTTCTTTTTGCTTCCACTTTAAAGGTTTTAACAGAAAGCAATTCCTCACCAAGATATTCTGTAACGGTGTTAATAATGCTTTTCATATTTTTTTCGCAAACCGCCGCTCTTGAAAGCGCCGCTATTCCGAAAACTTTAAGCAGGCATTCTGCCGCGTCGTCAAGGTCAACATCTTCAGACAACGGCTCCACCATTATGGTTGATTGACTTTTCGTAAATTTAAATTCGCCTGTTTCCGCCAGATGGCGTTTCATATTTTTTATAAGTACGTCCTCAAATGCGCTTCGGTTTAATCCTTTAAGTACGAGTTCACCGTTTTTAACAAGTATAATTTCTTTCATATTTTTCCTCTTATTCGGGGTGTTTTTCTATTAAATCTTTAAGCGCGCCGCAAAGCGCGTCCGAGTCCTCTTTTGTGCTTTCGCGCGAAAAGCTTATTCTTATGCTTTTGTCAATTACATTATCGGGAAGCTTCATAGCGGAAAGCACATGGCTTTTTTTCCATTTTGCACAAGCCGAACCGTTGCTTACGTAAATACCGTATTTCTCCGAAAGCTCCTGAATTATAGTTTGGCTTCTCATAAATGTCGGAATAAATATATTAAGTATATAGGGTGACGCGCCCGTAGGGCTGTTAATAATTACTCCGTTTATTCCGGCAAGTTTTTCACGCGTGTATTCATTTAATTTACTTACCTTCCTGTTTGCCGCCTTTAAATCTCCGAAAGCATCAACTGCCGCTCCGAATCCTGCGATTAACGGGGAGGCTTCGGTTCCCGGGCGAATTTTGTTTTCCTGCTCTCCGCCGAAAACCCGCGGCAAAATTCGTGCGCCCTTTTTTATATAAAGAGCTCCGCAGCCTTTTGGACCGTGAATTTTATGGGCCGTTATCGATAAAAGGTCTGCGCCCAGCTTTTTCGGGCGCACTTCGGTTTTCCCGAATGCCTGAACGCAGTCTGTATGTATCAGCGCGGGAGCGCCTTTTCTTTGAATTATCTTCTTCAAACTGTTTACGGGCAGCACAGAGCCTGTTTCATTGTTTATATACATCATTGAAACAAGAATTGTGCTGCCGTTTATTGCTTTTTCAACATCGTTAATATTTACTTCGCCTTTTGAGTCGGGCTGAATTTTTATTATTTCAAACCCCTCTTTTTCAAGCTCGCGCATACTTTCAATAATGCTTTCGTGCTCTATGGCAGTGGTAACTATTCTGTTTCCCTTTCTCCTGTTTGCGTATGCCGCACCGAATACCGCAAGGTTGTTTGCCTCGGTGGCTCCGCTTGTAAAATATATTTCATCCTTTTCGCACGAAAGGGCTTTGGCAATGCTCTCTCTTGCGGATATAATCTCTTTGGTTGCTTCAATTCCCATTCTGTGCAGGCTGGACGGATTCCCGTATGTCTGAGAAAGCATTCGGTTTATTGCTTTTACAGCCTGCGGGCAGGGCTTTGTTGTTGCGCTGTTGTCAAGATAAACTGCCATTTTTTATCATTTCCCTGGCTTTCATAATTCCTATAATGGTTTTTGCGTCCTTAATTTTTCCGTTCAGGCATTTCATATATGCCTCCTCTAACGGAATCTTATACACGTCCAAAACCTCGTCATAATCAAGATGCTGCTCGCTGAATTTCAAACCGGATGCAAAATAAAGCCTGATAATTTCGGAGCAATATCCCGGAGTGGGATATAATTCGCCTATCGGCGTGAAATTTTCCGCAGTACATCCGCACTCTTCTTTAAACTCACGTATTGCCGCTTCATAGGGATCTTCTCCTTTTTCAAGCTTTCCCGCCGGAATTTCATAAATTGTTTCCCTGTAAGGCGCTCTGAACTGGCGCACCAAAAGAATTTCATTTTCTTCCGTAAAGCCTACTATGGCAACTCCGCCGTTGTGGTCAACAATTTCTCTTTTAGCCGTTGTTCCGTCAACAAGAGTTACGGTATCCTCGTGCACGGTTATTATTCTGCCGCTGAAAATGCCGTTTGTTTCCTCCGTTTGTTCAAAGTATCCCAAGGCGATGGATTCAATATCCTCTGCTTTTTCCGCCACAAAGTCGGAGCCTGCCTCAATAAATTCAAATTTGCTTCCGTATCCCCACAGGGCGCCCGCACTTTTAACATTGTTTGCTTTGGCGCCTTCAATGTCATATTTTTTATCTCCAACCATCAGCGCGTCCTGCGGCGCTGAATTCAGTTCTCCGAGGCAGCGGGTTATTATGCTGGCTTTTGATTCGCAGTCTGCCGTGAATGAAACTCCGCATATGCTGTTAAAATATTTTATGATTCCGAAATGCTCCAAAAGCGTTTCAACATATTTTTGCGGCTTGGATGACGCTATGCCTATTTTAATTCCGTCATCTTTAAGAGCGGAAAGCAGATTTTCAATTCCGTCATAAATTTCGCTTTCAAATATTCCCGTGTTGGTGTAACGCTCGCGGTATTTTTTTACAAGCTCAAGCGCCGTCTGGGCGTCTGCTCCGTACATTTCCTGAAAAGTAACCAGAAGAGGGGGCCCTATAAAAAATTCAAGCTCGCTTTCATCCTCCGGAAGAGGAAAATTCATTGATTCCAAAGCGTATTTTGCACTTTTTATAATTCCCTCCGCGGTTTTGCAAATTGTTCCGTCAAAGTCAAAAATAACTGATTTGAATTTCATATTTTTAATCCTTTTTTCCATTGATTTTGCTCATAAATTTTTCACCTGAAACAACAAACCGTTCAATTTCCCCTTTTCCTATTATTTCAGATTTTTCATTTTCCGCGTAAACGTTAAATGTTATTTTTCTGCCGTTCACATTTGCTATTTCGGCATAAGCTGTTATTTCTTCTCCGATTCCGCTTGCTTTGTCGTGGGAAACGGAAATTCCGGTGCCCACGGTTGTTTCATCATCTTCCAAAAACGGACCCACTGCCCGGCAGGTTGCCTTTTCCATAAGAGCAATCATAAACGGAGTTGCAAAAACCAAAAGCGAACCGCTTTGAGCTGCGCGCGCTGTGTTGGCGGATGATACAACGGTCTTTTCTTTGGCCGAGGCGCCGATATAAATTTGCTTCATAAAAATCCCATAGCCTTTCCGGCTGCGAACGGTGATTAAAAGAATTTTTGCGCCTTGCCGCAGCCGTACAAAGCGTGTGCCGGTTTTAAATATACCGCGTAAAATTTTAACGGCAATATAATGATTTGAGCTGTTTTTACAGGGAAACCCCTGCTTACACAAAATATATGATAAGTATTATATCATATTTATTTTGTTAATACAATAAAATATGTATAGTAAAAAATAAGTTTGTGTGCTACAATATTAAAATATATTATATTTGCTTTATTGCGTTTTACATTGAATACGAGAGAAAAAGGGAAGCGGTGAATTGAAAAGCGGAATAAAAAGAATTCATTTTTTGGATGAATTGCGTGGTTTTGCAATTTTATGTATGGTTGTTCACCACGCGTTTTATGATATTGGGTTTGTGCTCGGATATGATTTCGGATATAAAATATTTAATTTTCTTTGCATTTTTCAGCCTCTGTTTTGGGCGGCTTTTATTATTACGTCAGGAATATGCTCGCGGTTATCAAAAAATACCGTTCGCCGCGGATTGATAGTTTTGGCGGGCGGACTTGCGGTAACGCTTGTAACAGCGGTGATAATGCCTGCAATCGGAATTACGGGGGCGGAAATATATTTTGGGATTTTATCTTGCCTTGGCTGCTGTATGATAATAACGGGATTGTTGATGCCCGCCGTTGAAAAAATTAATGCTAAGGGGGGAATGGCGGTTTGCGCTGTCGTTTTTTTCTTTACCTATTCCGTAAGTGATAAGTCACTTTTGTTCGGTTTGATAAAGCTTCCGGATTTTTTATATTCTTCAAATATTTTCGCTCCGCTCGGATTTTACGGAGAAAGCTTTTTTTCGGCGGATTATTTTCCGCTTATTCCGTGGCTTTTTATGTTTTTGTTCGGCGCTTTTTTGGGCGGCTATGCGAAAAAAGGTATGTTTCCCGCGGCTCTTTATAAGAGCAGGTCAAAATTTTTGCAAAAAATCGGGAAAAACAGCTTTTGGATATATTTGCTTCACCAGCCTGCCCTTTATGCGATAATGTATATAATAAGTTTTATTAAGTTGATATTTGCATAATCAAAAAAGGCACACCTTTCATAAAATAGAAAGGTGTGCTTTTCAACTGTTGGCGGCGGTGGGTATATCCCCAAAGAACAGCCGCCGCCGTATCGGTTGTTAATATATAAGGGAATGTCTGTTGAATCTAAGCTTAGTAAAGTGTCTCTATCCAACTTTTATTTGCAGCTTTTAACGCCTTTACGCAGTAAAAAAGTATTTTTCTCATTTTGCGTATTGCCGCTGAAATATGGCGGCTTACGGTTGGCTGAGATAAATTAAGGCTTTCGGCGATTTGCTCCTGATTCATTTTTTCGTAATATTTCATTTTCAGGCATTCCCTTTGGCGCGGTGACAGCTCCTTTTCGGCTATCGAGGATATAACCGCCTTTATTCCCGTTTTAATTGCTTTTTGCTCGTCAATATCATCATCTGCGGGGCTGTTTGCGTCCGCACACATCGCTTCAATTAAATCTGTCATATTCATCATTTTCATCCTCATAATAATGCATAAGCATATTTGAAATAATTTTGCACTGCCCCGCCATATCATAATATGTTTTTATTCTTCGCCTTAAAAGATATAAATCCTCCCCGGTATAAACCTTTAAAAGAGGTCTCAGCCCTGTGATTTTTGCGTTTAAAACATCATATTGATGCTCGTACTCGCTCGCCAATTCTGTTATTTTCATTTATACTTCCTCCTGATAAAATATTTTTATTCCGGGTGAATATACAATGTAAGTGCAACAGTCAAAAAGACGAAAAA
>JAJBVR010000201.1 GCA_020859725.1 Clostridiales bacterium
GAATTTAGATACATTTGTTTGTATCAATTTAAAAAAACAGGGTGGGTAATAATGAATCATTATATAGGGTTTGACAGAAACTCAATTTGCTCTTCCTGCACTCAAAACACTGTAAGCTGTAATTGCTGCCGTGACGGCGCAACCGGCCCTACAGGGCCCACAGGGCCTACAGGACCTGCCGGAGGTCCGACCGGACCTACAGGAGCTACCGGAGCAACAGGCGCAACGGGACCGATGGGCTTAATCGGCCCAAGAGGTGTAACCTGGGCAACGGGAGCCACTGGCGCAACAGGCGCTCAAGGTCCTGCAGGCGCACAAGGCACTGTAGGCGCACAAGGTCCTATCGGAGCCAAAGGACCTACCGGCGCAGACGGAGCAACAGGCGCAACGGGTGCAACGGGACCTGCAGGATTGAGTGTAACGGGAGTTACCGGTCCAACCGGCCCAACAGGTATAACAGGGCCAACAGGCCCCACAGGTGACGCAGGCGCAGCCGGAGCAACAGGCGCAACAGGACCAACAGGTCCCACAGGTGACGCAGGTGCAGTTGGTGCAACAGGCGCAACAGGTCCTACAGGTGCAACGGGTGCGACAGGTACAGTCACTCCGGCAGCGGCAGTGGCGGATGCCACCAGCGCGGCAGATATTGTTACACAGTTTAATACACTCCTTGCCAATATGCGCGCTGCTGGTCTTTTAAGCACCTGATAAAATATATGTAAAGAAATAAAAATTTTAAAATGTCGTATTGTAAAGCATTTATGAGTTTAATCTTAATTAGGATTTATATATTTATATTTTGCTTTATATCATAATTGATTTATAGTTTTGAATTTAAAATTTTTCCGCATTTTCACTGCTGTTAAAAGTGAAAATGCGTTTTTTATTTTTCGGCAAAGTCACTAAATATGCGCCTTGAACTTTGTGAAAAGCAACGAAAAAACTTGAAATTTTTTCTTTTTTCTATTGACAAACCTATTTATTTAATATATAATAGGCAAGCGTGTGAAAAGCTGTATATTTATGTTGCTATATAATAATGCGGTTTCACACATTCTCTTTTAAGATATGCGTTGATGCCGGAGGTGGCGCTTAACCCAAGCGGGAATTTCGGCGGAGTATGTCCGATTTTAAACCGGGCGAAATCATACTGTTATTCTTACCGTTGCAGATGACTTGCGAACATCTGCATCCGTGTGTTTAATTATGCCCGAATGATTTTATCATTCGGTTTTTAAAAACAGACTTTTGAAACACACGGCGGGGTGGTTTGAAATAAACGGTAAAGACTCGCACCAATATTTTTCAGGAGGAAAAGTAAATGGCAGCAAGCAAAGTTAAAATTCGCATCAGACTTAAAGGCTACGATCATAATCTTGTTGATCAGGCGGCTGAAAAAATTGTTGAAACAGCTAAGGCCACAGGCGCTCAGGTAAGCGGTCCTATTCCGCTTCCCACAGAAAAAGAAGTTATTACAATTCTTCGCGCGGTTCACAAGTATAAAGACAGCCGTGAACAGTTTGAGCAAAGAACACACAAAAGACTCATTGACATTCTCAGACCTTCAAACAAAACCGTTGAGGCGCTGACAAGTCTTGAGCTCCCGGCAGGCGTTGAAATAGAAATTAAATTATAATATTCGATTCGCTTGACGAGGTCAAGTTGGGAAACCAACCAATAACCAAGGAGGAAATAATATGAAAAAAGGTCTAATCGGAAAGAAAATCGGCATGACCCAGATTTCTGATGAAAAGGGAAAAGTAATTCCCGTAACAGTAGTTGAAGCGGGTCCGTGCGTGGTTGTTCAGAAAAAGACAATGGAGAATGACGGCTATGAAGCGGTTCAGGTAGGCTTCGGTGATGTTAAAGTAAACAAAATCAATAAGCCTATGAAAGGCTATTTCGCTAAAAATGACGTT
Organism: Clostridiales bacterium; assembly: GCA_020859725.1. Taxonomy (GTDB): domain Bacteria; phylum Bacillota; class Clostridia; order Oscillospirales; family Acutalibacteraceae; genus Eubacterium_R. Next base: position 1,920 of record JAJBVR010000201.1, read on the forward strand.
GCTCCTAAAAAAACACTTAAAGAATTTCGTCTTGAAGATTGCTCATCGGTTAATGTGGGCGATATTATTAAGGCGGATACATTTGAAGCGGGAGAGGTTGTTGATGTTAAAGGCACATCAAAGGACCACGGAACCGCAGGCGCGATTAAGCGCTGGAATTTTTCCAGACTCCGTGAAAGCCACGGCACCGGTCCTAACGCGCGCCATCAGGGTTCACTCGGCGCTTGCTCAAGCCCGTCAAGAGTTTTCAAAGGCAGAAAAATGGCAGGTCATTACGGTCACGAAACAGTAACAATTCAAAACCTTACGGTTGCAAAGGTTGACGCTGATAATAATCTTATTGCAATCAAAGGCGCGGTTCCGGGCCCCAAGGGCGGAATTGTTGTTATTGCAGACGCTGTTAAAGCTTAAGGAAAGGAGAGAAAAATATGGCACAGGTTCAGGTTTATAACCAGGAAGGTCGTAAAACTTCAAAATTAGAACTTGCAGATTCTGTTTTCGGTATTGAGCCGAATGAATATGCAATGCATCTTGCAGTTGTCAGCTATCTTGCGGCACAGCGCCAGGGCACACAGTCTACTCTCACTCGTTCCGAAGTATCAGGCGGCGGTGCAAAGCCTTGGAGACAAAAGGGTACAGGTCGTGCACGTCAGGGTTCAACGAGAAGCCCTCAATGGACTCACGGCGGTATTGCTCTTGGTCCTAAGCCCAGAAAGTATAAAGTAAACATCAATAAGAAAGTTAAAAGGCTTGCTATGAAATCCGCTCTTTCATCAAAAGTAGCTCAATCCGAAATGATTGTTATTAACAAGGTTGAGCTTGAGGAAATTAAAACAAAAGCGGTTTCTGAAATCCTTTCAAAGCTTAAAACAGGAAAGAAAGTTCTTATTGTTCTTGCTGAAAATGATGAAAAAATTTACAAAAGCGCCCGCAATATTCAAGGCGTAAAGGTTGTTACGGTAAACACGCTTTGCGTTTATGATATTCTTAATTGCAGCAATTTTGTTGTGCTTAAGGATGCGGCAAAGAAAATTGAGGAGGTATATGCATAATGAAAACAGCACATGACATTATCATTAAGCCTGTAATCACTGAAGAATCAATGACGGGACTTATGATTAAAAAATATACCTTCAAAGTTGCAAAGGACGCAAATAAAATTGAAATTGCTAAAGCTATAGAAGAGGTTTTCCCGGGCACAAAGGTTGCAAAGGTAAATACAATTAATGTTCGCGGCCGTGAACGCCGCCAGGGAGTTCACAGCGGTTACACACCCTCATGGAAAAAGGCAATAGTTACTTTGACTGAGGATTCCAAGGAAATTGAATTTTTCAATGATATGATGTAATTGCTTTTGATTATATATAGTATATGCAGATTGAGACATTTGAATGATGAGGTATGAAGGGTGCCATCCCTTCGCAAAGTTATTCAGAAAGGAAAAATAATAATGGCTATTAAAAATTACAAGCCGACTACTCCTTCAAGAAGAAATATGTCGGTTACAGATTATTCTTCCCTCTCAAAAGTTGCTCCTGAAAGATCCTTGCTTGAGCCTATAAGCAAAAAATCAGGCCGTAACTCTTACGGAAGAATTACCGTTCGCCACCGCGGCGGCGGAAACAGAAGAAAATATCGTGTTGTTGATTTCAAACGCCAGAAATTTGATATTCCGGCGACCGTTAAATCAATTGAATACGATCCAAACCGTTCTGCTCATATTGCTCTTATTCAGTATGAGGACGGGGTTAAGAGCTATATAATCGCTCCTGAAGGTCTTAAGATAGGCGCAACTGTTGTTGCAGGTCCCAAATCCGATATTGTAGCGGGAAATGCTCTTCCACTCAGAAATATCCCGGTTGGTACAATCGTTCACAATGTTGAGCTTTATCCGGGCAGAGGCGCACAGCTTGCCCGTTCAGCCGGAAACAGCGCTCAGCTTATGGCGCTGGAAGGTTCTTATGCGCTTTTAAGACTCCCTTCGGGAGAATTGAGAAATGTTCCTGCCGATTGTATGGCTACAATAGGTGTGGTAGGAAACACAGACCACGCTAATGTTAAGCTTGGCAAAGCCGGACGTAAGCGCAATATGGGTTGGCGTCCTACCGTTCGCGGCTCTGTTATGAACCCGAACGACCATCCGCACGGCGGTGGTGAAGGCAAATCTCCTATCGGTCGTCCCGGCCCTGTTACTCCTTGGGGTAAACCGGCGCTCGGATATAAGACGCGCAATAAGAAAAAGTTGTCAAATAAATTGATTGTAAGACGCCGTAACGGCAAATAAGAAGAAAGGAGAAGATTAAATGAGTAGAAGTACTAAAAAAGGCTATTATGTTGAAGACAGCCTTTATAAAAAAGTTGCTGCTCTTAATGATAAGGGCGATAAGCAGGTTATTAAAACTTGGTCAAGAAGTTCAACAATCTTCCCTGAATTCGTTGGGCACACGTTTGCCGTTCATGACGGAAGAAAGCATGTTCCTGTATATGTTACAGAGGATATGGTTGGACATAAACTCGGCGAATTTGTGCCGACAAGAACATTCCGCGGCCATGCAGGCTCAAAGACATCTAAGTAATTGAAAGGAGAATTAAACTATGGAAGCAACTGCTAAAGCAACATACGTTCGTATTTCTCCCCGAAAGGTGCAGATTGTTCTTGATTTAATAAGAAATCAGCCTTGCGATAAGGCAATGGCTATTCTTAAGCACACACCTAAGGCTGCTACAGAACCTCTTTCCAAGGTTCTTAAATCAGCAATGGCTAATGCGGAGAATAACAACAATATGGACGTATCCAGATTATATGTAAGCTACTGTAATGTAACAGCCGGCCCAACTCTTAAAAGAATACAGCCGAGAGCACAGGGCAGGGCGTACAGAATAAATAAAAGAACATCACATATTACCATTACCGTTAAGGAAATGGAAGATTAAGCGAGGAGGAAAAGTTAAATGGGACAGAAATGTAATCCAACCGGTTTAAGAATCGGCGTTATTAAAAACTGGGACTCCCGCTGGTATGCAAAGAAGGGCGATTTTGCAGATACTCTTTATGAAGATTATAAGCTTCGTAATTATTTGCTTGAAACCCTTAAGAGCGCAGGTGTTCCTAAAATTGAAATTGAGCGCGATTCAAAGAGAATCAGAATTAATATTCACTGTGCAAAGCCGGGTATGGTTATCGGCAAGCAGGGCGCGGAAATCGAAAAGCTAAAAGCAATATGCGCCAAGAAGCTCGGCAGAAATGCAGACGAGGTGTTCCTTAATATTATTGAAATTAAGCAGCCTGATCTTAACGCCGCTCTTGTGGCGCAAAGCATTGCCACTCAGCTTGAAAAGCGTGTTTCTTTCCGCCGTGCTGTTAAGCAGGCTATCCGTAATACCATGAGGCTCGGCGCCCGCGGTATTAAAGTTCAGGTTTCAGGTCGTATAGGCGGTGCGGAAATCGCGCGTTCTGAAACTTATAAGGAGGGTACTATTCCTCTTCAAACTATCCGTGCGGATATTGATTACGGCACTGCCGAGGCAGCAACAACTTACGGCCGTATCGGTGTTAAAACATGGATATATCAGGGCGAGGTTCTTCGCGAGAGCAGAAATAAGCCTCAAAGAAGAAATAATAATCGCCGCAGAGATAATCGCCGAAAGGAAGGAGGAAATCAATAATGCTCTTACCAAAGCGTGTTAAGCATCGTAAGCAGCACAGAGGTCGTATGACCGGTGAAGCTACAAGAGGCAATAAAGTAACATACGGTCAGTATGGTTTGCAGGCAATTGAGCCTGCGTGGATTACAGCCGCTCAGATTGAGGCGGCACGTATAGCAATGACTCGTTATACAAAGCGTGGCGGTCAAGTTTGGATTAAGATTTTCCCTGACAAGCCAATCACTGCAAGACCTGCCGATACCCGTATGGGTAAAGGTAAAGGTAACGTTGACTACTGGGTATCGGTAGTTAAGCCGGGCAGAGTTATGTTTGAACTCGGCGGAGTTGATGAAGAGGTTGCGCGCGAGGCTATGCGCCTTGCAGCTAATAAACTTCCTATCAAGTGTAAATTCGTAGTTAAGGAAGAGGGAGGCGAGCAGTAATGAAAGCAGCGGAAATAAAGGCTTTAAGCGCTGAACAGCGCGCGGCAAAGCTTGCGGAACTTAAAGAGGAACTCTTTAATCTTCACTTTCAGCAGGCTATCAACCAGCTCGACAACCCAATGAGAATAAAAGCCGTAAGAAAAGATATCGCTCGCATCAAAACCGTTGAGAGAGAAATCGAACTTGCAGGCTCAAATTCTTAAGATAGGAGGCAGTTTATTATGAGCGAAAGAAACCTCAGAAAAACAAGAGTTGGTATCGTAACAAGTGATAAGATGGATAAAACCGTTGTTGTTTCAATTAAAGACAAGGTTCGCCATCCGCTTTACGGTAAAATTATTAACCGCACGGTTAAATATAAAGCACACGATGAGGAAAATACTTGCGGAATAGGCGATAAAGTTCTTATTATGGAAACACGCCCGCTCAGCAAGGATAAAAGATGGCGTGTGGTTCAAATTATTGAAAAGGCAAAGTAATCATTGCGAATTACAAACGCTTTTATAAATTAGTTTTAAAATAATAACTGCAAGATGCAAAGTGTTATTTTGCAGTACGAAGGAGGAAAATGCTATGATACAACAGGAAAGTCGTCTTAAAGTTGCAGACAATACCGGTGCTAAAGAGCTTCTTTGCATTCGTGTTCTCGGCGGCTCCGGAAGAAGATATGCCAATATCGGCGATGTTATTGTGGCTTCCGTGAAAAAGGCCGCACCTAACGGCGTTGTAAAAAAAGGCGAAGTTGTTAAAGCAGTCATCGTTCGTACAACTAAAGGTGTACGTCGTGACGACGGTCAGTACATTCGTTTTGATGAAAATGCTGCCGTAATTATTAAAGAGGATAAAACTCCTCGTGGCACCCGTATATTCGGACCGGTTGCAAGAGAGCTTCGTGATAAGGATTATATGAAAATCCTTTCTCTTGCCCCGGAAGTACTTTAATGGAGGTGCACGCTGATGAGTAAAATGTTTGTTAAAACCGGTGACACGGTTATGGTGCTCAGCGGTAAATCAAAAGGTGTTAAGGGCGAAGTAATTGCCGTTAGCCCTAAGGAAAACAAGGTTATTGTTAAAAACGTTAACGTTGTAACCAAGCATGTTAAACCCCGTAAAATGGGTGATCAGGGCGGTCTTATTGAAGTTGAGTCAGCGCTTTATGCTTCAAAAGTTCAGCTTGTTTGCCCAAAATGCGGAAAGGCAACACGTGTGGGCCGCAATGGCGGAAAACGTGTTTGCAAGCAATGCGCTAATGAATTTTAAGTAAGGGAGGAACATAACAAATGGCTGCAAGATTAAAAGAAGCCTACAAGAGCGATGTCGCTCCTGCATTGATGAAAAAATTTGAATACAAATCTGTTATGCAAACCCCAAAGCTTGACAAGATTGTTCTCAATGTTGGTTGCGGTGAAGCCCGTGAAAATTCAAAGGTTGTAGACGCTATTATCAATGATTTAAGCGTTATTACTGGTCAAAGACCGATTATATGCCGCGCAAAGAAGTCTGTTGCAAACTTCAAGCTGCGTGAAGGTATGTCAATCGGTGTTAAAGTTACTCTCCGCGGAGATAAAATGTATGAATTTCTTGACAGATTTTTCAATCTTGCTCTTCCGAGAGTGCGCGATTTCAGAGGTATAAATCCAAATTCTTTTGACGGCCGCGGCAATTACGCTATGGGTATCAAAGAACAGTTGATTTTCCCTGAAATCGAATATGATAAGATTGATTCCGTACGCGGAATGGATATTATTATGGTAACAACAGCTAATACAGATGAAGAAGGCAGAGAGCTGCTTAGATTATTAGGCGCTCCGTTTTCAGAGTAAGGAGGGATTATCGTGGCTAAAACATCTATGAAAGTTAAGGCTGCAAGGCCTGCTAAGTATTCAACAAGAGCTTACAACAGATGTAAGATCTGCGGTAGACCTCATGCTTATCTTCGTAAGTATGGCGTATGCCGTATATGCTTCAGGGAACTTGCTCACAAGGGTGAAATTCCCGGAGTAACAAAATCTTCTTGGTAAGAACCGGGAAATTGCTAAATTTATAAGGAGGAAATATCAATGCATATTACAGATCCAATAGCTGATATGCTTACAAGAATTCGTAACGCTAATTCAGCAAAGCACGATACAGTAGATATTCCTGCGTCAAACATGAAGAAAGCAATTGCTCAGATTCTTGTTGATGAAGGTTATATCAAAGGTTATAAAGTTATTGAAGATGAAAAACAGGGCATTATCCGCGTAACTCTTAAGTATACCGAGGGTAAGGCGAAGGTTATTACAGGTCTTCGCAGAGTTTCAAAGCCGGGTCTTCGTATTTATTCAAATGTTGAAGATATGCCAAAGGTTATGAAAGGACTCGGAGTTGCAATAGTTTCAACTTCAAAGGGAGTTATGACAGACAGAGAAGCCCGCAAACAGAATGTTGGCGGGGAAGTATTAGCGTTCATTTGGTAAGGAGGTGCAGTTAGGATGTCACGTATAGGCTTAAAGCCAATCGCTGTTCCTGCCGGCGTTAATGTAACAATCAACGGCAACACTGTAACCGTAAAAGGGCCAAATGGTACTCTTACTATGGATAAACATCCGAATATCAGTGTTTGTATGGAAAGCAGCGAAATTAATGTTGCAAGACCTAATGACGATAAAGAAAACAGAGCCCTTCACGGTCTTACGCGTGCTCTTATCGCCAATATGGTTGAAGGCGTTACAAACGGCTTCAAAAAAATTCTTGAAGTAAACGGTGTTGGTTATCGTGTTCAAATGCAGGGTGCAAATCTTGTTATGAATCTCGGTTTCTCGCATCAGGTAATAATGACAGCCCCCGAAGGTGTTAAAATTGAATGCCCAACAGCAAATCAGATTGTTGTTTCCGGCGCCGATAAGCAGGCAGTGGGTCAGTTCGCGGCTCAGATTCGTGAAAAAAGACCTCCGGAGCCTTATAAAGGCAAGGGCATCAAATATGCTGAAGAGCATATTCGCCGCAAAGAGGGTAAAGCAGGTAAGAAATAAAGGAAGGAGTGAATTACAATGGTTTCAAGGCAAGATGCCAATAAGGCAAGGCAAAAGCGTCACAAAAGAGTACGCGGAAAGATTTCAGGCACTGTTGATTGTCCAAGACTTAACGTATATCGCTCCCTCAGCAATATTTACGTTCAGCTTATTGATGATGTTGCGGGTGTTACTCTTGCTCAGGCTTCAACAGTTGAAAAGGAATTTACAGCTTACGGCGGCAATATAGAAGCGGCAAAGGCTGTTGGAAAAACATTAGCAGAAAGAGCCAAGGCAAAGGGCATTGAAGAATGTGTGTTTGACCGCGGCGGTTACGTTTATCACGGCCGTGTTGCTGCTGTTGCAGACGGAGCCCGTGAAGGCGGACTTAAGTTCTAACGAAGGAGGATAATACTTTATGGCAAAGATTGACGTGTCTTCAATGGAACTTGAAGAAAGAGTTGTAACCATTAACCGTGTTTCTAAAACCGTAAAGGGCGGAAGAATTTATAAGTTTTCGGCTCTTGTTGTTGTAGGTGATGGTAACGGTCTTGTAGGCTTCGGTATCGGTAAATCCGGAGAAGCTCCCGACGCTATACGCAAAGGTATCGAGGATGCAAGAAAAAATGTTATGAAAGTTGCTTTAAGAGGTTCAACTATTCCTCATGAGGTAACCGGGAAGTTCGGCGCGGGCGAAGTGCTTCTTATGCCGGCTCCGAAAGGTACTGGAGTTATTGCCGGCGGTCCGGTTCGTGCAGTTGTTGAAACTGTGGGTATCGGGGATATTCGTACCAAGGCAATAAGGTCCAATAATCCTTATAATGTTGTAAGGGCCACTATGAACGGTCTTGCTCAGCTTCGCACTGCTGAAGAAGTTGCCGCAATCCGCGGTAAATCAGTTAAAGAAATTATGGATTAAGGAGGGCTGAAGTAATGGCAGATATTAAAATTAAACTTAAAAAAAGTTTGATCGGCAGCAAAAAAGATCAAATTGCCACAGCTCATTCCCTTGGTCTTCGCAATGTTGGCAATGTAACGGTTCAGCCGAATAATGATCAAACACAGGGTAAAATCAAAAAGATTTCCCACCTTGTTCAGATTGAAGAAGCATAAGAGGAGGTGCAGATAAATGAAATTACATGAACTTTCTCCTGCTGAAGGCTCAAAGAAAGCTGTTAAAAGAATCGGTCGCGGCGTTGCTTCAGGGCAGGGCAAAACTGCCGGTAAAGGTCATAAAGGAGCTAAAGCCCGTTCAGGTTACAGCAGACGACCGGGATTTGAAGGCGGTCAGATGCCGCTTCAAAGGCGAGTTCCTAAAAGAGGTTTTAACAATATTTTCCGTGAAGAGTATGCTATTGTAAATGTTGATGCTCTTAACGAAAGATTTGAGGCTAATTCTATAGTAGATGCCGAGAGTCTTAAGGCATGCGGTCTTGTTAAAAAAGAACTTGCCGGAATCAAGGTCCTCGGAAACGGTGATATTACCAAGGCATTAACTGTTAAGGTTAACGCTGTCAGTGAATCGGCAAAGTCAAAAATTGAAGCTGCAGGTGGCACGGTGGAGGTACTTTAAATGATAAAGACCATCGTTAATGCGTGGAAAATGCCGGAAATCAGAAGAAAACTGCTTTTCACCGCATTTATTATTCTTGTTTTCAGAATTGGCTCTTTTATTCCTGTTCCGTTTCTTAACATTGTTGATGAAATTAATGTTGGAAAGGGAAACACTATATTAACCTATTTAAGCCTTATGACGGGAAGTGCTTTTACTTACGGCACAATTTTCGCAATGTCGATTACCCCGTATATCAACTCGTCAATTATTATGCAGCTTCTTGCTGTTGCTATACCGGCGCTTGAAAGGCTTCAAAAAGAGGGCGAAGAGGGCAGAAAAAAGATTGCGTCCATAACACGTGTTGTTACAGTTGTTTTGGGTATAATTCAATCTCTTGCTTATTTCTTTTTCCTCCGTGCAAACGGTTATTTGATGACTGATTCATCTGGCGCCGCGTTTACAGGATTTGCGGCTGTGTTCCAGGCGCTTGTTATTATTCTTGTTTTAACTGCCGGAACGGCGGTTATTATGTGGCTTGGTGAGCAAATTACGATAGACGGTATCGGAAACGGTATTTCAATTATTCTTTTTGCCGGTATCGTTTCAAGATTCCCAACTATTATTAATATGTATATTGATTATTTTAATATAGTTTGTATGTTATATATTTTATTTGTACGATCAATATTTATATTTTTAATTC
>JAJBVR010000050.1 GCA_020859725.1 Clostridiales bacterium
GTTTATAATCTATATTGATTATAATTTGACCGTAAATGGGGATGTTTTTTTGAATGAATATATAGAGAACGTCATAAAAACTGTTGAAACAAGAGATTCGGCTAAGCCTGAATATATTCAGTGTGTTAAAGAAGTTTTCAGATCTCTTGAAAAAGTTATTGAGGCTCATCCCGAATATGTTGAAGACGACTTGCTTACAAGGATGGTCGAACCGGACAGATTGATTACTTTTCGGATTGCCTGGGTAGACGACAATGGAAAAACAAAGGTGAACAGAGGATACAGAGTACAGTTCAATTCCTCAATCGGGCCTTACAAAGGAGGATTAAGATTTCATCCAAGTGTAAATTCAAGTATAATGTATTTCCTTGGCTTTGAACAAACATTTAAAAATTCTCTTACCGGCTTGCCGATGGGAGGAGCAAAAGGCGGTTCGGATTTTGACCCACGGGGAAAAAGCAAAGGGGAAATTATGCGTTTTTGTCAGGCTTTTATGACAGAACTTTATCGGCACATTGGACCTAATATAGATGTTCCGGCAGGAGATATCGGAGTTGGTGCAACGGAAATAGGATTTCTTTTTGGTCAGTACAAAAGAATAACAGATGCATTTGAAAACGGTGTAATTACCGGAAAAGGTCTTTCATACGGAGGGTCGCTTGTTCGCCCGGAAGCAACAGGATTCGGAGCGGTTTATTATTTGCTTGAAGTACTTAAGCATGAAAAAGACAATATAAAAGGAAAAAAAGTTGCTGTTTCCGGGTTTGGAAATGTTGCGTGGGGAGCAATAAAAAAGCTCAATGAGCTTGGAGCGGTTCCTCTTACAATAAGCGGACCCGGCGGATATGTTTATGATAAAGATGGAATATGCACGGATGAAAAAATTAATTATTTGCTTGAAATGCGAGCCAGTGGAAGAGACCGAGTAAGCGACTACAGCGATAAATTCCCGTCTTCTGTTTTTATTCCCGGTAAAAAGCCTTGGGAAATAAAAGAAGCTGAAATAATTATGCCTTGTGCAACACAAAACGAAGTGGATTTATCAGATGCAAAAATGATTGTCAAAAACGGGGTTAAATATTACATTGAGGTTTCTAATATGCCTACCACTGCCGACGCTCTGGATTTTTTGCTTGAGCAAAAAAATATGATAGTTGCACCGTCTAAAGCAGTTAATGCGGGAGGAGTTTGCGTTTCCGGACTTGAAATGAGTCAAAACAGCCAGCGCCTCAGCTGGTCTTCTGAAGAAGTGGATGAGAAATTACATAAATCAATGATTGATATACATAATCACTCTGTTAATGCAGCAAAAAAATATGGTCTGGGTTATAATTTAGTTGCCGGGGCAAATATTGCCGGATTTGAAAAAGTTGCGGAAGCCATGATGGCACAGGGAATTTACTGATTATTAAGTGTATTTTAAATTTTAAATAAATATTTAAATTTTAAACAAATACTTGACATTTTGATTTTAAAATATTATACTGTTAAAAATAAGAATATAAACGTATTTTGAGAGTGGCACGGGTGCCGCTCTCATATTATTGTTAGGGCATTTTTTTGATTTGCGTTTTTTGGAGGGAATATGGCGGGTAAAAATACTGTTGAAAAAGTTTTGGAAATAGCAGAACCTCTTGCGGCCGAGTTGGGGCTTGAAATTTGGGATGTTACTTTTAAAAAAGAAGGAGCAGATTGGTATTTAAGAATTTTTATTGATAAAAAGGGCGGAGTAACTGTTGATGATTGCGTTGATTTGACTCATGCCGTTGCAAAACCTCTGGATGAAGCGGACCCAATTTCGCAGTCATATATGCTTGAAATTTGTTCCCCGGGTATTGAGCGCGAATTGAAAAAAGATTCGCATTTTGTTAAATATATCGGTTCTCCCGTAATGCTCAGAACTATAAGACCGGTGAATAACGCGCGCGATTTTGCGGGAACTCTTGAAAAATATGAAAACGGGCTTATAACCGTTCTGCTTAAAGACGGGGAAATTTTATCTGTTTTGAAAAAAGATATTTCCTACATTAAGCTGGATGATTTTGATATAAATGATTTTAATAAGGAAATACAGAAAGGTTGATAGGAAAATGAACAAGGAATTTTTTGAAGCTGTTAAAATGCTTGAAGAGGAAAAAGGCATTCCCGCAGATTATCTTTATGATAAAATTTCAGCGGCCATAGTTGTTGCCGCAAAACATAATTATAACGGTAAAGATATTGTGCACTGTGATATTGAGCCGGAAAAAGAAAAAATTAAGGTTTATGTTACAAAAAATGTTGTGGATGAAATTGAAGACGAGGATACAGATATAACACTTGATGAAGCCGTTAAAATAAAAAAATCCGCAAAAGTTGGAAAAACCATTGATATTCCCCTTAAAACCAAGGAATTCGGAAGAATTATAGCGCAAAACGCAAAGCATGTTATCCGCCAGGGAATACGAGAGGCGGAAAGAGGCAAGCAGTTTGCGGAATTTCAGAGCAAAAATCAGGAACTTGTTACTGCGAAAGTCAGCAGAATTGACCCGGTAAACGGCAGTGTAACTCTTGAAATAGGTAAGGCGACGGCGGTTTTGCCGAAAAGCGAGCAAATTCCGAATGAAACATTTACCGAAGGGGAAAATATCAAAATTTTCGTGGTGGATGTTAAAGATACCGGGAAGGGGCCTAAAATTATGATTTCACGCACACATCCCGGTCTTGTCAGAAGGCTGTTTGAAACGGAAGTGCCTGAAATTTATGACGGCACCATTGAAATAAAATCAATTTCACGCGAGGCGGGCTCCAGAACAAAAATTGCCATTTTCAGCAAGGATGACGAAATAGACCCCGTCGGCGCATGCATTGGTCCGAAAGGCCAGCGTGTTTCCAATATTGTTGACGCTCTCGGCGGAGAAAAAATTGATATTGTTAAATACAGTGACGATGTGGCAGAGTTTGTTTCTTCCGCGCTTGCGCCTTCAGATGTGTGCGAAGTGGAAATATTGGATGAAAACACTAATTTCTGCCGCGCCACCGTGCCGGATGACCAGCTGAGCCTTGCAATCGGAAATAAAGGTCAGAATGTTCGATTGGCGGCTAAATTAACAGGCTGGAAAATAGATATTAAGCCGGAATCGGGATTTTATGAGGGCTCATCGCAGGAGTAATTTGTGAATGAAAGAGAAAAAAACCGCTAAACGTATGTGCACCGGATGCGGCGAAATGTTTGATAAACGAGTGCTCATAAGAGTTGTTAAAAGCCCGCAGGGAGAAATAAGCATTGATCTTACGGGAAAGAAAAACGGCAAGGGCGCATATGTTTGCAATAATATTGAATGTCTTAAAAAGGCAAGAAAAAGAAAATCACTTGAACGGGCTTTTTCAATGAAAATTGAAAATTCCGTTTATGATAAAATGGAAGAAGAAATTATTAATGGAAAAGAATAGGCTGCTTTCAATGCTGGGTCTTGCAAGAAGAGCGGGAAAGCTTTCTATGGGGCATGATGCGGCGTTAAAGTCTTTGTTCGGCGGGAAAGCAAAAATTATTATTTTCGCAAAGGATTCTTCACCAAGGGTTCGGCGGGAATTTGAAATAACAATGAATAAAAACAATATAAATATTCCCGCCTTTTCTGCGGATATATTAATTTCGGAAATCCATTTTGCCTGCGGATATAAGGCAGGCATAATAACAGTTAATGATGATAATTTCAGTAAAAAAATAATTTCATTATTAAATCAGTAAATAATTAATTAGGAGGAATTCGATATATGGTAATAAAGGTTAAGGTGTCCGATGTTGCTAAAGATTTCGGAAAAAGCAATAAGGAAATAATCGAAATGCTTAGCAATTACTGCGCTGGACCTGCCAAAAAAGCGTCAACCGTCCTCGAAGAAGATGAATTAAATATAATTTTTGATAAGATTACACAGGATAACAGTGTTGAAAATTTTGACGCGTATTTCAAATCCGGAGAGAAGCAAGCAGGCAAACCTTCTGAAACCGCGAAAAAATCCGAAAAAACCGAAAAGGATAAAAATAAGGCGGATTCGGTTAAGGATAAAAAGCGTGAAAGTCAGGCGGCAATTCTTCAAATGGCTGAGCAGGCGGCAAAAAGAGCGCAGGAAAAAGCAAAGAAAAAAGCCGCTCAGGCGCCTCAGGCACGCACTAAGGGAGAAACACGCAGAGTGGATACCCGTGTTAACAATGTTGATTTGGAAAAATATAATCAAAAATACGAGGATATTGCTCCCACGTCATCAATAGGCGATTATCAGAAAAAGCAAAAGCTTAATCAAAAATCAAAGCAGTACAGAAAGAAAAAACCGCAGGGAATGCATGCTCATTCCAAAAAAGAAACTGAGCAGCAGCGTCTTGCAAGAATTCAGGAGCAAAGGAAAAAACAGCAGATTGAAATTCAGATTTCAGATGAAATTACCGTCGGCGAGCTGGCAAGCCTTTTGCGTATGACTGCAACGGAAGTTATAAAAAAACTCATGGCTCTCGGCGTTATGGCAACAGTTAATGAGGTTATAGATTATGACACCGCGGAAATTGTTGCTACCGAGCTTGGCGCAAAGGTTGAAAAAAAGTTGGAAGTTTCTATCGAAGAGCAAATAATCGAGGAAGAGGTTGAAGATGATGAAAATGCCGTTACACGCCCTCCTGTAGTTTGTGTTATGGGGCATGTTGATCACGGTAAAACCTCTATTCTTGATGCTATCAGAGATACGGATGTAACTTCAACGGAGGCAGGCGGAATTACCCAGGCAATAGGCGCTTATCAGGTTGAAGTAAATGATCAGAAAATAACATTTTTTGACACACCCGGGCACGCCGCGTTTACCGCAATGCGAGCAAGAGGAGCTATGGCAACAGATATTGCCGTTCTTGTTGTGGCGGCAGACGATGGTATTATGCCGCAAACAATAGAAGCCATAAATCATGCAAAAGCTGCTGAAATTCCGATTATTGTTGCAATTAATAAAATGGATAAGGAAGGCGCGAATCCCGAAAGAATCATGGAGCAGCTTACGGAGCACGAGCTTGTTCCCGAGGAGTGGGGCGGAGATGTGATTTGCGTTCCTGTTTCCGCTAAAACAAAAATGGGAATTGATAAGCTTTTGGAAACAATTATTCTTGTTTCCAAAATGGCTGAACTTAAAGCGAATCCGAGCAGAACCGCAAAGGGAGTTGTAATTGAAGCAAAGCTTGATAAGGGCAGAGGACCTATAGCAACATTCCTTGTTCAAAACGGAACTTTAAATTCAGGCGATTATGTGGTTGCCGGCACGGCGGTTGGGCGTGTGCGCGCGATGATAGATTATAAAGGAAGAAAAATAAACAGCGCCGGTCCGTCTGTTCCCGTGGAAATTATGGGTCTTGATCAGGCGCCTATGAGCGGTGATGAGTTTAATGCCGTTTCCGATGAAAAACTCGCTAAAGCGCTTGTTGAGCAAAGAAAAGAAAAGAAGAAAGAAGAGGAATTTAAGCTTTACCAAAAGGTTACTCTTGACACCTTGTTTTCAACTCTTGAAGAGGGTAAGCTTAAAGAATTAAATATAATCATCAAAGCCGATGTTCAGGGCTCTGTCGAAGCGGTTAAGCAATCTCTTCTTAAAATTGAAAATGATGAAGTAAGGGTAAGAATTATTCACGGCGCGGTTGGCGCGGTTAATGATTCGGATGTAATGCTTGCAAAGGCTTCAAATGCGATTATTATAGCGTTTGCAACCAATATTGAGCAGGATGCCGCTGATAATGCCGCCAGAGACGGAGTTGAAATTAAGCAGTATAATATAATTTATGATGCTATAGAGGATATTGAAGCGGCAATGAAAGGTATGCGTTCTGTTAAATACCGCAATGTTGATACGGGCGCTGTAGAGGTAAGAGAAGTGTATACGCTTTCAAGCGTAGGTTCAATAGCAGGCTCTCTTGTTACAAGCGGTACTGTTAAAAGCAACGGCAGGGTGCGAGTAATAAGAAACGGTTCTCAAATAGCAGATACTGCTATAAAAAGCCTTAAACGTTTTAAAGATGATGTTAAAGATGTGTCTTCCGGATATGAATGCGGCATTTCACTTGAAAACTGGGATGATATTAAGCCGGGAGATGTTTTTGAATGCTATATTGTTGAGGAATACAGGGATTAATTATGGCTGGTTTTCATATAGACAGAATTTCAGAGGATATAAAGCGTGAGATAATATCGCTTATGCGTGAAATCAAGGATCCGAGGGTTGCCGGAAAAATGCTTACCGTTATTAACGTAACTGTTTCAAGTGATTTGAGTTATGCAAAGGTTTATGTAAGCGATATGAACGGTATTGAATCCGCTAAGGAGGCCTGTAAAGGCTTAACCTCGGCTCAGGGATATATCAGGCACGCTCTCGGAAACAACCTTCATTTAAGAAAAGCTCCGGAATTAACTTTTATAGCGGATGATTCCGTTAAAAAAGGAATGGAGATTTTTGAAAAATTAAAGGATAACTAAGATGAATATTAATATTAAAGAATGCGCTCAAATTCTTAAAAAGAAAAATAATATTTTGATTCTTACACATGCTCATCCGGACGGCGATACTTTGGGTTCCGGCTTTGCCTTGTGCCGCGCGCTGATGAAATTAGGCAAAAAAGCAAGAGTTATAAATGATGATGAAATTCCAAAGAAGTATAATTATCTTTATGATGATTTGAAATTTAAAGATTTTAAAGAGGAATTTGTAATCGCGGTTGATGTGGCAACTGAAAATCTTCTTGGAGCTCTTCAGGATGAATATAGGGGGAAAACCGATATTTGCATTGATCATCATTTAACAAATACGGATTATGCTGCAAAGACTTTGCTGTGCGATGTGCCTGCAACGTGCGAAATTATTTATAAACTGATTTTGGAGCTTGGAGCGGAAATTGATAAAAAAACCGCCGATTGCCTTTACACCGGACTGTCAACCGACACAGGATGCTTTCGATATGCTTCAACCACTTCGCAAAGCTACAGAATAGCCGCGGATTTAATAGATTTGGGAGCAGATAACGGTTTTATCAACAGAGCAATGTTTGAAACGAAAACTAAATCCTATGTAATGCTGGAAAGGCTTGCTTTAAATGGATTAAAGCTTTATTGCGGCGATAAAGTTGCCGTAATAAAAGTTACGCAGGATATGTATCGCAAAACAGGCTCAAATGAGCAGGAAACAGAGGCGCTTGCTCCTCTTACAAGGCAAATAGAGGGCGTTCAAATCGGAATAACAATGAGAGAAAAGAAAGATAAAACCTGTAAAGCCTCTATCAGAACGTTTGAAGTGAATGCTGCGCAGCTTGCAAAATGTTTCGGCGGCGGCGGTCATTCTCAGGCGGCTGCATGCAGGTTTGACTGCACAATAAATGAAGCCGAAAAGCTTATTGTTGAAAAATGCGGGGAATTTCTTTTATGACGGGCATTTTATGTATAAATAAGCCTGAAAATATTACCTCGTTTGGTGTTTGCGCAAAGGTTCGCAAAATAACCGGGGAAAAAAAGTGCGGCCACGTCGGAACTCTTGACCCTATGGCAACAGGTGTTTTGCCCGTTCTTTTGGGCGGAGCAACACGCTTTTTGGATTTTCTTCCCGAAAGCGATAAGGGCTATCGCGCGGAATTTGTTTTGGGAAAAACTACCGATACTCTTGACATCAGCGGGAAAGTGCTTTCAAAAAGCGATGTTAATATAGAAGAAAGCAGAGTAAAAGCTGCTGCCGATTCTTTTAAAGGCGCAATTATGCAAATCCCGCCCATGTATTCCGCTGTTTCGGTTTCGGGTCAAAGGCTTTATGATTTGGCAAGGCAGGGAATAGAGGTTGAAAGAAAAGCGCGCAGTGTGAATATAAAAAAAATTTCAGTTTGCAAACTTAAAAACGGGGTTGATGAATATTCACTTGATGTTTTGTGCTCAAAAGGCACATATATACGCTCGCTTATTGACGATATAGGGAAAAAACTCGGCTGCGGCGCTGTTATGACGAAATTGCGGCGCACATTTGCCTGCGGCTTTTATGATGAAAACTGTATTTCTCTTGAAGAACTTGAAAATTTATCGTTAAGAAAAAAGGAATTTGATAATTTTATCATACCTGTGGAAAAGGCTCTTTCAGGTTATCCGTCGGTTAATGTAAGCTCTGCTCAGTCCGTAAGATTTAAAAACGGGGGAGCGCTTGATTTAAACAGAATTAGGCAAGGCCTAATTCAAAATAAAATGTATCTTGTGTATTCCGAATCAAATGATTTTCTCGGCATAGGAGAGGTTTGCGAAAAGGAATTAAAGGTAAAGAAAGTTTTTGTTAATAAGTAATATGAATGTTGAAAACGAAAAAAAGAGAACGGCGATTGCTTTGGGTGATTTTGACGGAATGCATCTTGCCCATAAAACAGTTGTTACAGGCGCTGAAAATTCAATAATCTATTGTGTTAATAATAAATTTTCACTGCTTCAGAAAAGCCTTTTTCAAAAAAGGTATCCAAACGCGGTTTTTGCGGATTTCGATGAAATAAAAAATCTAAGCGGCAGGGAATTTATTGAAAATATTATTATAAAAAAGTTTAATGCCGGAATGGTTTTGTGCGGCTTTAATTTTCGCTTCGGCAAAGACGCTTCCTGGTCTGCTCTTGATATGCGTAAATATTTGGAAGAAAAAGATATTTGGGTGCGTATTTTGGAGGCTCAGGATTATGAAAGCATGCCTATAAGCTCAACAAGAATCCGAAAGGCAGTTAAAGAGGGCAGAATTAACGCAGCCAATGAAATGCTTGGCTATAATTTTACATATGAAAGCGAAGTTCTGCATGGGGACCGACGCGGAAGAACAATAGGCAATCCAACAATTAATCAGCATTTGCCGAAAGGGCTTACAGTTCCGTATTTCGGGGTGTATGAAAGCAGGGTCCTTATAAACAATATATCATATAAGGCGTTCACAAATATCGGGCTAAGACCCACTTGGCATGTGAACGAGCCGCTTTCGGAAACACATATTTTTAATTTCAACGGTGATTTATACGGTCAAACGGTTACTGTTGAGCTTGTGAATTATTTACGAAAAGAAAAAGTGTTTAAAGATGTTAATGAATTAAAAGAGCAGTTGAATTATGATAAAAGCAGTATTATTTGATTTTGACGAAACTTTGCAGGACAGAACTGCGGCGTTTGATAAATATGCCGATGCTTTTATTGATGAGTTTTTCCCGGGAATTTCAGATTGCGAAAAGCAAAAACGCATAAACGATATGATAAAAACAGGAAACGGCGGTTATGTTGTAAGAACGCATTGGTTTGCGGAGCTTATCAAGCTTTGGAATTGGAGCAATGCTCCGTCCGTGCAAACACTTGCGAACCATTATGATGATAATTTCGGTTTTTTTACAGTTGTTTTTGATGACGCGGCGCCGCTTCTTAAAGAATTAAGAAGTAGGGGAATTAAAACGGGAGTTATTACAAACGGCCCGTCTGTTCTGCAGCATACTAAAATGGAAAACAGCGGATTGCTTCCCTATTGCGACATAGTTGTTGTGTCAGGTGATTTGTCATTCGCAAAGCCTCAGCCTGAAATTTTTGAATATACGGCAGAAAAACTGGCGCTTCAAACAAACGAATGCATATATGTTGGCGATCATACCGTTAATGATATTGAGGGCGCTCTTTCCTCCGGTATGAAAGCGATTCGTATGAACTGGGGATGGTTTAAAAATAAAAATTTAAGGCAGGATGTTCCCGTAATTAATAAAATATATGATGTGATTAAATATGTTTAATGAAAATTTGCCGCAAAACGCGGTTGTTCAAAAATTGATTGAAAAAAAATATCATATTTCTTTTGCCGAAAGCTGTACGGGCGGATTGTGCTGTGCCTCGCTTGTAAGTGTGCCTGACGCCTCCAAAGTTTTAAATGTTTCGTTTGTAACATATGCCAATGAAGCAAAAATTAAGTTTTTAGGTGTTAATTCCGATATAATTTTGCAAAAAGGCGTTGTATCTGAAGAGGTGGCAGGGGAGATGGCAAAGGGAGCCGCTAAAACAGCCGAAAGTGAAATAGGAGTGGGAATAACGGGAATTGCAGGTCCCGGCGGAGGCACTGATAAAAAGCCCGTGGGTATGGTTTGCTTCGGTTTTTTTGTGAACGAAAAAGTTTTTACATTCACAAAGCAGTTTGGAAAAGCGGGCAGAAATAACGTTCGTGAAAAAAGCGTTGAATTTGTTTATTCAAAATTAAATGAACTTCTTTCTTAACTATTGACCTTTACTCCATTTTATTGTATAATTCAGTAGCAATTTAAAATCGCCGGTACGGCTAAGCAGGCAACTCAATTGAGTGTAATCAAAATGCCGGCAGTCAAGATAGTTTTAGAAACAAAAACAGAGTAAAAAATCAAATATGCTACTGTGGCTCAGTTGGTAGAGCAGCGCATTCGTAATGCGCAGGCCGTCGGTTCGAGTCCGACCAGTAGCTCCATTAAAAAATAACCGATGATTTTTCATCGGTTATTTTTTAATGGAGCCCATTTTAGACGTTTTACACAACCGCTTTACTGACAAAAAATTTATTTGATTATCGGTGAAATCT
This sequence comes from Clostridiales bacterium, assembly GCA_020859725.1. Classification (GTDB taxonomy): domain Bacteria; phylum Bacillota; class Clostridia; order Oscillospirales; family Acutalibacteraceae; genus Eubacterium_R. The sequence goes on from JAJBVR010000050.1 coordinate 10,585, forward strand.
TATTGATACAATATATTGTTTGTGATAAAATTTTTATTGTGTAATGTAAAAAATATGGTAATTCTTAAATTACAGAGGCATTACATTAGGTCTAAATTCTTAAAAGTAAATCATTGAGATAGTTTGGAAAATTATTTTTCAGAAAATTGATTAATTTATGTAATATAAATGTTAATTAAATGTGTTGTATATAGTAGGAGAAAATATGTTGTATTTATATTTGGCGATGATAGATGATGACATTGATCGTAATAAATTTGAAATCATCTATTACAACTATAGAAAAAGAATGGTTTATGAAGCTTATATAGTATTACACAATGCAGAAGACGCGGAAGATGCAGTCCATGATACTTTTATAAAGATAGCGAGAAATATTAAATCAATTGATAACCCAAATTCAAGAAAAACTTTATCATATGTACTTAAAGCAGTTAAAAATACCGCGATAAATATGTATAACAAAAATAAAAAGCATAATGATTTTGTTGATAT
>JAJBVR010000158.1 GCA_020859725.1 Clostridiales bacterium
ATCCTGAGCATAACCCATTTCCATTATAATATTTGTTGTAAGAGTCCTTACTCCTGAAAAAATGCTTTCCGGAATAACCGCCTGGTTTCCCGCAATCATAACTATTGCGGTTGTTTCGCCCATAGCCCTGCCGATTCCGAGTATTACTCCTGCGGCAATTCCCGATTTGGCGGCAGGCAGTCAAACCCCGAAAACAGCGCGCTCTTGAGTTGCTCCGAGAGCCAGCGCTCCCTCATAAAAGCTGCTTTCAACAGAACGCAAAGACGATTCACAAACACTTATTACAGTCGGCAAAATCATAATCGCAAGCAAAACAGAAGCCGTAAGCACGCTTTTTCCGTTTCCGAACAAATCCCTCATAACGGGAACTATAACTACCAGAGCAAAAAATCCATACACAACGGACGGAATCCCGGCGAGCAAATCGACCGCGGGTTTAAACACGGAATAAAGCCCTTTAGGGCAGTACTTTACCAAAAACACCGCGCACAAGATGCCGATAGGCACACCAATTATTATTGCACCCGCCGTTACATATATGCTTCCTATTATCATAGGAAAAATCCCGAATTTATTATTAAGAGGCTTCCAAACCGTTCCCAGCAAAAAATTAGCAACTCCGATTTCCTTTATGGCGGGTAAAGCATTTGAAAACACAAAAAAACATATCAAAATAACAGCCAAAATGCAAATACACGCAGCGGTAAAAAATACCGCGCGCATAAATGTTTCTTTAAATTTATTTTTTACCATTCTGTTTGCTCACCCGTAAATATTGCTTTCACCTGATCGCTTGTAAGTTCGTTTACCGAATTATTGTTGTTTACAATTACGGCAATCCCGTCTATGGCAATCTTCTTTTGAACAAGCCCGGCTGAGATTTCGCTTTCTTTAAGCTCCCTGGAAGCCATTCCTATATCGCATACTCCGTCTATCGCAGATGTCATACCCGTTGTTGAATCACTTTGCTGAATGCTGACGGAAACATTAGAATTGTATGACGCGTAAGCTTCTTTAAGCTTTTCCATAACCGGTGTTACGGAAGAAGAACCGGCAACCGTTATTTCACCCGAAGCGCCGTTTGATTTATAGCTTCCGTTATTGCCCTCGGAGATATAACCGTTTTCTTCTATAACCGCCTGACCCTCACTGCTCATAATAAAATTAATGAAATCCGCCGCCGAATCAGACACATCACTTTTTGTAGCGATATTAAACGGTCTTGCAACCTTATAGGTTCCGTTTTTAATATTATCAACGGTTGCCTCCACTCCGTCTATTTTCAAAGCTTTAACCGTGTTATTTAAAGAGCCGAGTGAAATATAACCTATTGCCGCTTCATCACCTGCCACAGTGGTCATCATAACCGAAGTGCTGTTTGTTGTTTCCGCCGCGGATGTTGTATTATCAATTTTTTCACCGTTCGCGTCTGTTTGCTCAATTCCGAAAAGCTCAATAAAAGCGCCTCTTGTGCCCGAGCCCTCTTCACGTGAAATAACGTCTATTTTTGTTGAACCGGCGTTATTACCGCTGCTTTTGCCGCATGCCGCAAAAGTAAAAGTGCAAACCGACGCCGCTAAAATTACGCATAATACTGTTGTTACCTTTTTTTCATTTTTCTTTTTCTCCTTGATTTTCCGAATAGAATTTTATTTTCCCGCCGAAACACGCTTTGCATTAATTTTATAAGCGAATTTCCTTTCGGCATTTTTAAAATAGCACCGTGTTTTAAATTTAAAATCATAAATTGGCAAAAAGGAAGTTAAATAGTGTGTAATTTGTGTCAAATTTTTTAAAGGCATAACAATTTTTAACGACTTTCCTTTTTTATTTGACAAAAAAATAAAAATATGATATAAATATTACAAATAACTTTGTTTGACGAAAGGATTTTTTATTTTTATGGACGACAGCGACAGTAGTGACACTGACCGAAATAACATAAACTATACACAAAATTTAAATATTAAATATATAAGGCACAGTCACCGCTTTAATTTAAGTAATGTGGCAGGCTGTGCCTTTTTGCGCCCTTTTACTGCTGCGCATAACAGCGTTTCAGATATAAATTTTATTTTTAAAGAAAGGAGTGATATATCCTAAATGGATAATCACAAACAAAGGCCTTGGCACTCGTTGCCTGTTAATGAAGTGTATAAAGAGCTTAACACTTCAAAAAAAGGATTAAGCGATGCCGAGGCTCAGAAAAGACTTCTTCAAAACGGAGCAAATGAATTGAACTCCAAGCCAGGGAAAAGTTTTATTACTATGCTCAAAGAGCAGTTTGCCGACCCTATGATACTGATATTAATCACGGCGGCAATTATTTCGGCTGTTCTCGGCGAATGGACGGAAGCGGCGGTTATAGCTATAATCGTTATAACAAACGCAGTTATAGGAATAGCGCAGGAAAAAAGGGCGCAAAGCGCTATTGACGCCCTGCGTAAAATCAGCGCTCCTTCGGCAAGAGTTATCCGCGATAATGAGGAATGTATTGTTCCCGCGAAAAATCTTGCGGCGGGAGATATTGTTTTCCTCAGTGACGGAGATATGGTTCCCGCGGATATAAGACTTACTGACAGCGCTAACCTTAAAATTCAGGAGGCGTCACTTACCGGTGAATCAACGCCGTCCGAAAAAGACGCCGGAAGCCAACTTTCGGAAAATGTTCCTTTAGCGGACAGAATCAATATGGCTTATTCTTCCTCTATCGTAACTTACGGAAGAGGAGTTGGAATTGTTACTGCCACCGGGATGGATACTCAAGTGGGGAAAATGGCGGGAATGCTTGACGAAAGCAATGAAACAGACACACCGATAAAAAAGAAGCTTAATGTTTTGGGCAAAACCCTTACCGTTATCGGGCTTATTGTATGTGTTGTTATTTTCGCGTTGGGAGCTTTATATCACAAACCGCTCATACCCCAGTTTCTTATTGCAATATCTCTGGCAATTTCAATAATACCGGAGGGACTTCCTGCCACAGCCACAATTATTATGGCTTTGGGCGTTCAAAGAATGGCAAAAAAGAATGCTTTAATACGTAAGCTGCCCGCAGTTGAAACACTTGGAAACGCTACAGTAATTTGCAGCGACAAAACAGGAACCCTTACTTTAAATAAAATGACCGTAACGGAAATATGCGTTAACGGGGATTTTGAATCCGGCGAAAGCACGTCTATAAAAGAGGCGGCCGAAAAGCATCCCGAAGTATATAAAGAATTAATTTATTCCGCTGCGCTTTGCAATGACGCAGGCATTGACCCTGACAGAGAAAATGAAATAATAGGAGACCCAACAGAGGGCGCGCTGATTCAAATGGCGCTAAAATTCGGGATTGACAATGAAACACTTGAAAACAAATACCTCCGATTGTTTGAGCAGCCATTTGATTCTGAGCGAAAACGAATGACAACAGTTCATAAAATTAACGGCCGCTTCACAGCATATACAAAAGGAGCGGTTGATGAGCTGCTTGAGCTTTGCACTCATATTCTTACTTCGGGCGGAGTGCGTACGATTACGCAAAAAGATAAGCAAAACATTATGGAACTTTGCCTTTCAATGTCTGAAAGAGCGCTGCGCGTGCTTGGATTTGCAGAAAAATTTTTAACGCTGCTGCCTGAAGATGATGAAGAAAATGTTGAATATGGACTAACATTTATAGGAATTACCGGAATGATAGACCATCCGAGAAAGGAAGTTGCAAAATCAGTTGCAGCGCTGAAGCAGGCGGGTATACGCACGGTTATGATTACCGGCGACCACAAAACCACAGCCGTTGCCATTGCAAAAGAGCTTAATATATATAATGACGGAAATACTGTGATTTCAGGTGATGAGCTTGATGACATTACAAACGAGGAGCTTGACCGTATTGTTAAAAACGTTACCGTTTTTGCCCGTGTATCTCCGTTTGACAAACTGCGAATTATTCAAAGCCTGAAACGGGTGGGTGAAGTTGCCGCAATGACGGGAGACGGAGTGAATGATTCCCCTGCGCTGAAATGCGCCGATATAGGCGTTGCCATGGGTAAATCCGGCACGGATGTTGCAAAAAACGCCGCCGATATGATTTTACTTGACGACAGTTTTTCCACTATAACCTATGCCGTAAAAGAAGGACGGCGTGTTTATAAAAACATACAAAAGGTTATTCAGTTTCTGCTGGTAGGAAACGCGGCAGAAATACTAACCCTGCTGATTGCAACCATATTCAATATGCCGACTCCTCTTGCGGGAATACATATTTTATGAGTAAATCTTGCTACGGCAACCCTTCCCGCCCTTGCATTGGGAGTTGACACGCCGTGCAGAGGGATTATGAGTGAACCTCCCGCAAAATCCGGCACATTATTTGAAAAAAGCTTAATTATTCGTGTTTTAACACAAGGATTTTTTGTGTCGCTGTTTACAATAGCCGCTTACTTTATCGGCTTAAGCACCGGGAATGCGGTTTCAGGACAGACAATGGCATTTTGTGTGCTTGCGTTTTCACAAATGCTTAGGGCATTCAGCCAAAGATCCGATACAGAACCGATTTGGAGAGGCTCGAATGAAATTAACTATTGGCTGATTATTTCATTTTTTGTATCCGCGGCTTTAATGTCTCTTATATTATTTGTTCCGGCTATGCAAAATGTATTTCAGATAACTTTATTATCACCTGTTCAATACGGAATTACCGCCGCACTGGCATTACTTACTCTGATTCAATCCGAATTGATTAAAGCAATCAGAAGAAAAAGAATTTCACAAAAAGTAAAAATCCATTTGAATAAATAACAAATATAAAAATTAACAAAATAACAAAACCGGCATACTGTAATAAAATACACTGCCGGTTTTATTTTTAAATATTAATTTTAAACAATGTCAGTCTCTTTTATATATATCCCTGGTATACACCTTATTTTCAATATCAGAAAGCTCGTCGCTCATTCTGTTTGCAATAATTATATCAGACTGATTTTTGAACTTCTGCAAATCATTAACAATTTTATTTCCGTAAAATACACTGCCGTCATCAAGCGTAGGCTCATAAATAATAACATTTGCGCCCTCGCCTTTTATACGCTTAATAACGCCCTGAATGGAACTTTGGCGAAAATTATCCGAATCCGATTTCATAGTTAATCTGTAAACTCCTACCGTTGCGGTATAATCCTTACCGTGGCCCGCTTTTTCAAGCACACGCGAGGCAATAAAATCTTTTCTTGTTGTATTTGATTCAACAATCGCCTTAATAAGGTTTTCAGGAATATCGGCATAATTGGCAAGAAGCTGTTTAGTATCTTTCGGCAGACAGTATCCGCCGTAACCAAAAGACGGATTATTATAATGAGCGCCGATTCTTGGGTCTAAGCCTATACCCTCTATAATCTGCCCTGAATCAAGACCGTGAATTTCAGCATAGGTATCAAGCTCATTAAAATAGCTGACTCTGAGCGCAAGATAAGTATTTGCAAACAGCTTAACCGCCTCCGCCTCCGTAGGCTGTGTGAAAAGCACGGGAATATCCTTTTTAACAGCGCCCTGCTTTAACAGCGCGGCAAACGTTTCGGCAGCCTCGCAAAGCTTTTCATTATCCTTTGGAGCGCCCACAATTATTCTGCTTGGATAAAGATTATCATACAGCGCCCTGCCTTCTCTTAAAAATTCAGGGCTGAACAAAATATTCAGATTTTTATGCTTTTTAAGCATGGATTCGGTAAATCCAACTGGGACGGTGGATTTTATAACCATAACCGCAGACGGATTAACTTTTTCAACTAAATCTATTACCGATTCAACCGAGCCGGTATTAAAATAATTTTTGTTTTCATCATAATCCGTGGGAGTGGAAATTATAATAAAATCAGCCGATTTATATGCCGATTCGGCATCAGCAGTTGCCGTTAAATCCAATTTTTTATCAGATAAATACTCTGAAATTTCCTTATCCGCTATGGGGGAAATTCTGTTGTTAATAAACTTTACCTTATCCTCAATAATATCAACTGCGAAAACCTTATTATGCTGTGAAAGCAAAACAGCATTCGACAGCCCCACGTAACCTGTGCCGGCAACGGCAACAGTATATTTTTTATCAGGCATAATTTATCCTCTCATCAGTAAAGATTATCTTTTTTTGAATTTATCAAAAAATCCCTCTTTGCCCGAACCTTTAGGCGCAACATAGCTTTTATCAAGCTGCATTAAAAGCTGTTTTTGCTCTGCGCTTAAATCTTTGGGTATATCAACTATTATTCTTACCGACTGATCTCCTCTGCCAACGGAATTAAGCCTTTGTATTCCTTTGTTTTTAAGCTTAAAAACATCATTGGGCTGTGTTCCGGCGGGAATATTATATTTAACATCTCCGTCCAAAGTAGGAACCCGAAGCTCCGCTCCCAATGACGCCTGAACTATTGACACATGCTCATCATACCAAACGTTATAACCCTCGCGCCTGAAATATTTATGCGGTTTAATACTTACAACAACCTTTAAATTACCGCTTGGGCCTCCGTTAAATCCGCTGTCCCCGCCGCCGCGGACATTTATAACGTTGTTTTCATCAATTCCGGCGGGAATATCAACAGTGATTCTATTTTTACGGCGCAACTTACCTTTTCCGCCGCATTTACGGCACGGATTTTCAATAATTTTTCCTCTGCCGCCGCAGGTTGTGCAAGTGCGCTGACTGCTCATAACACCGAATGCCGTTCTGCTTTGAACATTAACATATCCTTTTCCGCCGCATTCCGGGCAGGTTTTGGGTGAAGTGCCCTTTGCCGCTCCCGTTCCTCCGCATTCACTGCAGTCTTCTATTCTGGGAACCTCAATTTCCTTTTTACAGCCCTTTGCCGCCTCTTCAAATGTAAGGCTTACCGAAATCTGTATGTCTCGCCCTTTTTGGGGTGCGTTTGGATTTCTGCCGCCGAAACCGCCGAAGCCGCTGCCGCCGAAAATTGAAGAAAAAATGTCTCCTAAATCAATATCGCCCTCAAAGTCGAAGCCGCCGGTTCCTCCGCTGTATCCTCCCTGACCGGCTCCGTAATTCGGATCCACCACGGCAAAGCCAAACTGGTCATACCGCGATTTTTTCTGAGGATCTGACAAAACCTCATACGCTTCATTACATTCCTTAAATTTTTCCTCTGCCTCTTTATCATTCGGATGCAGATCCGGGTGATATTTTTTTGCCGTTTTTCTGTATGCTTTTTTTATTTCATCCTCTGAAGCGCCCTTTGAAATTCCGAGCACTTCATAATAATCTCTTTTTTCTTCGGGCATATATCTGCCTCCGTAATTATAGTTTTATGTTAACAATGCATAAAACAACCGTGTTAAGCTTATAACGCATAACACAAAATACCGATTTTATACATTATGCTATAGGGTGACGAATTTGTCAACCCGCCACCCTATATTTAAGGGAGAAAATTATGAATAATTTAAAACAAATTTAAATTAATTATCATCCACTTCATTAAATTCCGCGTCTGTATAGCCCTGATCTGAGCCGCCCTGCTGAGCATTAGGATCCGCACCCGGCGCTCCCTGAGCGTTTTGAGCCTGCTGAGCAGCCTGATATAATTTTTGAGAAACCTCATAAAATTTATTCTGAAGATCGTCCTGAGCTGATTTAATTGCGTCTGAATTATCACCCTTCAAAGCTTCTTTCAAAGCTTCATTTTTTGTTTCAAGAGCAGATTTGTCATCAGCGGAGAATTTATCCGAATTTTCGGAAATAAGCTGCTCTGTTTGATAAACAAGCTGCTCGGCATTATTTTTAAGATCAACCACTTCTCTCTTTTTCTTATCCTCTTCGGCAAACTGCTCTGCCTCTTTAACAGCCTTTTCAATATCATCCTTGCTCATATTTGATGAAGCAGTGATGCTTATATTCTGCTCTTTGCCGGTACCGAGATCCTTTGCGGAAACATGAACAATACCGTTTGCGTCTATATCAAAGATTACCTCAATCTGCGGCACACCTCTGCGCGCAGGAAGGATTCCGTCCAAGTGGAACATACCAAGCGTTTTATTATCCTTTGCGAACTGCCTTTCACCCTGAAGTACATGAACCTCAACAGAAGTTTGATTATCAGCGGCGGTTGAGAAAATTTGCGATTTCTTTGTGGGAATTGTTGTGTTTCTTTCAATTATAACAGTATTTACACCGCCCATGGTTTCAATACCGAGTGAAAGCGGAGTAACATCCAAAAGAAGAAGTCCTTTAACATCTCCGCCCAAAACACCGCCTTGAAGCGCGGCGCCCATAGCAACGCATTCATCAGGATTGATACCCTTAAACGGTTTTTTGCCGCTGAACTTTTCAATAGCTTCCTGAACTGCCGGGATTCTTGTGGAACCTCCTACAAGAAGAATTTTATCAATATCATTCATTGAAAGTCCGCTGTCCTTCATAGCCTGGCGAACGGGTCCCATAGTTGCTTCAACAAGATCTGAAGTCATTTGGTTAAACTGCGCTCTTGTAAGAGTAAGCTCCAAGTGCTTTGGTCCCGTAGCATCCTGTGTGATGAACGGAAGAGAAATTTGAGCCGTTGTCATTCCCGAAAGGTCAATCTTTGCTTTTTCAGCAGCTTCTTTTACACGCTGCATAGCCATTTTATCGGCAGACAAATCTATACCGTTTGTTTTCTTAAATTCGGAAACAATCCAGTCCATAACTTTTTTATCAAAATCATCGCCGCCGAGTCTGTTATTTCCGGCGGTTGCAAGAACCTCCTGAACACCGTCGCCCATTTCGATTATTGAAACATCAAAGGTGCCGCCGCCGAGGTCATAAACCATAACCTTTTGGTCGTCCTCCTTATCAATACCGAAAGCAAGCGCCGCCGCTGTAGGCTCATTTATAATTCTTTTAACATCCAATCCGGCAATTTTACCCGCATCTTTTGTTGCCTGGCGCTGAGCGTCCGTAAAGTAAGCGGGAACGGTAATAACCGCTTCTGTTACCTTTTCACCCAAATAGCTTTCAGCGTCTGCCTTAAGCTTTTGAAGAATAATGGCTGAAATTTCCTGAGGAGTATATGCTTTACCGTCTATATTAACTTTATAGTCGGAACCCATATGCCTTTTGATTGAGCTGATTGTTCTCTCCGGATTTGTAATTGCCTGGCGTTTTGCCACATTGCCAACCATTCTTTCGCCGTCCTTGCTGAACGCAACAACTGACGGAGTTGTTCTCGCTCCCTCTGCGTTTGTAATAACGACAGGTTCTCCGCCTTCAATAACACTTACACAACTGTTTGTAGTACCTAAATCAATACCTATAATTTTAGACATAATATTTTTCCTCCGTAATTAATAAAATTAATTTGCTGATTTAACCATAGCAGGTCTTATTATTTTATCGCCTGTTTTATATCCTTTTTGAAAAACATCCACAATTTCGCCCGCTTTATAATTTTCATCTTCAATATGCATTACCGCGTTATGAAGATTCGGGTCAAATGTTTCGCCGGCCTCGCCGAGCACCTCAACATCAAGCTTGGAAAGAATTGAAATAAGGCTGCTAAATGTCATCTCAACGCCTTTTTTCAACGCGTCATAATCCTTGCTTTCATTTGCAAGGGCCCTTTCAAGATTGTCAATAACAGGCAACAGCTCTTTGATGGTATCAGCCTTGGCAAAATTATATGCGTCTGCTTTTTCCTTTTCGCTTCGCCTTTTAAAATTGGAATATTCGGCAGTCAAGCGCAAAAGTCTGTCATTCACCTCATCAAGCTGCTTTTGAACGGAATCCGAATCTCCTTCAGGCCTTTCGGTTTCCTTATCATCAACTTCGGAAATGTTTTCAGCCTGCTGGTTTTCAGTTTTTTCGTTCTGTTCCTCTTTTTCTTTTTTTTCTTTTTTACTCAAATTTTACGCCTCCTTCTTGGAGAAAATTTTTAACTGTATTCATTATATATTCAGTTCTCGGAAGAATTGACGAATAATCAATTCTTGTTGAACCTATAATGCCTAATACCGCGGTTTGGCTGTTATTGTAATTAAATTTCGCAATAACCGACGCCGCGTTTTTTAACTCGGGATGGTAATTTTCATCGCCTATAAACAATTCTTTTTCTTTTCCGTATTTTACAAATCCCGATAAATAATCTTTAAGCTGTTCTTTTGCGGCAAGAAATGAAAGCAATCTGTACACTCCGCTTCCCAGCTCTTTATGAGAAAGAAAATTTGTTTCGCCTTCAACAACAAGCGAACCTTCGGCAGACTCCCTGCAAAGCACGCAAAGGCTTGTTAAAACCGGAAGCATATCAAAAAGCCTTGCTCCCAAAACAGGAGCGGCGCTTTGAATAAATACAAGATTAACATCTTTAACGGGAGTTCCGATAAAATAATCTGATGTTAATTTATAAAATACCGATTTAAACTCATCATCAACCGGGCAGTTCAACCTGCATACGGATGATTTTATTTTTCCGCCTACCGTCAGCATTACGACCATTGCTTTTGAGCCGCCTGCCGGAATTATATCAACACCCTGAATGCAATCAAAATCATCTTTAACCGTATTATAAAACGCAGCGCAGTTTGTTGCGGAAGCTAAAAGCAAAACAGCATTTTTTAAAAGCCTTTCGGGATCACTTGCATTAACGGAAAGCGCCTCTGAAATATTTTGCTTTTCGGAATCGCCGAAAGGATTCGGTATCATAAGATTATCAACATAATATCTGTATGAAGCCTTGCTGGGAATCCTTCCTCCGCTTGTGTGAATTTGCTCCAGAAATCCAAGAGCCGAAAGATAGGCCATTTCATTTCTTATTGTAGCGCTTGAAATTCTATAAGGCAAAAGATTTGCAAGTGTTTTTGAGCCGATAGGCTCACCCGTTTTAATATAGCTTTCTATAATTAAGCCGAGTATTGCGGCCTGCCTTTCGCCAATCACTTTTTTCACCGCCTTTTTTCATTAGCACTCTTGCCTTTCGAGTGCTAACTTTATATTTATATTATATCCAAAGTTATATTTTGTCAACACATTTTTTGAAAATAAATTATGAACAAATAAATTTTTTATTTAATCAATTAAATTAATATAAAAA
>JAJBVR010000069.1 GCA_020859725.1 Clostridiales bacterium
CATTTGAAATGTTTCCTAAAGTGTCAATTAAAAGATTTTTGAATTTATCATAGGTTCTTTCCGCTGTTTCATTAACTTCATCCGATGTTATGGGTTTGTTCAGTAATCCGCATGCCAGATTGGTTATGCAGCTTACCGCGCATATCTCAAAGCCGCAGTATTTTGCCGCCTGCGCTTCTATTGCGGTGCTCATTCCAACAGCATCGGCTCCTAATGCGGCGCACATTTTAATTTCTGCCTTTGTCTCAAACGCGGGTCCCGGAAGCTGAATGTAAACACCTTTTTTTATATTTATATTGTTTTTCAACGCGGAGCCGGCAATAATTTTATTAAGCCGCTTGCTGTATACCTCGCTCATATCGGGAAAACGCGGACCGAGGCTGTCATCATTTTCGCCTGCAAGAGGGGAGGGCACAAATGAAGAAATATGATCTTCAATTATCATAAAATCCCCCGTATCCAGATTTTTGCTTATACCTCCTCCTGCATTGGTAAGAATAAGCCTTTTTGCGCCCATTTTTCTCATCAGATATATAGGCATAACAACCTCTTTGGATGAATATCCCTCGTACAGATGGATTCTTCCGTCCATGCAAACAATTTTTTCTCCGCCCGCAGCGCCGAAAATAAATCTGCCTTTGTGACCCGGCGCTGTTGAAACGGGAAATCCCGGTATTTCATTATAATTGATTATGCATTCGGGTTCTGTTTCCTGTGAAAATCCGCCTAATCCGGAACCCAGCACAATCGCTGTGTCAGGCTGAAAATCGGTTTTGCTTCTTATGTAATTCAGTTGAGTATCATTCATATAATCACCGCCTGTGTGTTTATTATAATTCTTTTTGTACGTTAAATCAATAAATGAATAAATTCTATTGCAATATTTAATTAATTTTGATATTATAGTTTAGTGATATTTTCTTTTACGGAGGGTAATTATGAGGAAATTTATTTCTGTTTTTCTTTGCGCGGTTATCGCAGTTGTTTCTTTTACAGGCTGTGCAAAGTTAAGTGATTTGAAATATGATGTTGTTCTTATAACAGACGGGGGTACGGTAACGGACGGCGCGTATAATGAAAGCGCGTGGCAGGGCGTTAAGGATTATTCCGAAAACTCGGGTGCAGATTACAAATATTATCAGCCTGCGCTTGGCGAGAATCAAACCCTTTCAACTGACGAGGCGCTTAAATATATTGATTTGGCTGTGAACGCGGGTGCAAAATTTATTGTTCTTCCCGGAGAGGTTTTTGAAGCCGCCGCGTATGAGGCTTCTCATAAATATGCGGATGTTAATTTCCTGCTTATAGACGGAACTCCACATCCCGAAAATGATAATACGGACGCTTATCTTGCAAATGTAATGTGCATATCCTTTAATACTCTTCAAAGCAGTTTCCTTGCCGGATACAGCGCGGTAATAAGCGGCAATACAAAGCTTGGATATTTTGGCTCATATAATTCCGATACCTCAAACAGCTATGGAGCGGGATTTGCTCAGGGCGCTGCATACGCAGCCGACAGCCTGGGTATTCCCGTAACTCTTGATTACGCGGATTATGATTCTCCGTATCTTAATTACAGCTATGATTTTACAATTACGGCGAATTATGAAAAAATAGATGATTTGAATGAAGATTGCTATGTTGTAAACGTAGTAAACGGAAGTGGTTCCGGAACATATACAAAAGGCACCAATGTTGATATTGTTGCAGATCCCGCTCCTCAGGGAAAAGTGTTTGACCATTGGGAATGTAAAAGCGATACTCAGGGAATAAAAGATAAAAAGGTTAATCTTTCAACAAAAAAGAAAACCGAAACAAATTTACTTGTTGAGAATTGCAGCTGCACAATAACCGCTGTTTACAGAGACGCTGAAAGCACAACATACCCTGTTATTGTTCAAAGCGGAGATAATGACTCGAATGTTTATTCCGAGCAATATATAATGGCGGGCGAATCCTGCAGCATTAAAGCGCCTGCCGCAGAAAGCGGAATGGTTTTTGACCATTGGCAGATAAATACTCAGGAAGAGGGCGCTATTGATGATATTAATGCGGCGGATACTTGGGTTCATGTAAGCGAAAACACTCAGGGTATAACGCTTATTCCGGTTTATACCGAAAGCAAGGCTCCAACTTTTAACGTTACTGTTATTACCGGAGAGGGAGGAAACGGAGAATCAACGGGAAGCGGCTCTTATGCTGCCGGAGCTTCAGTAAGCGTGGCTGCTGCCGTGCCGAAAGAGGGCTACATATTTAAGAATTGGTCAAATTCAGATGAAAATGGTTACGGAACGGGAACAGTAATGGATAATGAATTTTATCCTTATACCGAATATACAATGGTAAACCGCTGTCAGGCATTAGTTGAAAATATGTATAATAAAGGTGTTTCCATTGTTTATGCCGGCGGAAATGATCAGGAAAACTGCGTTGCAGAGGCAACTAAAAAATACAGCTATCAAAAATATGCAATAGGCTCGGAAAACGGCCAAACCGGATGGGAAAATTATTATTCCGTAACTGTTAAGGATTATGGTTCTGCGGTGAAGGCTTGCCTTGAAAATTTTAAAGGCTCATATACTTATACGGGCGATTGTTCAAATAAGGGTATTTATATGTCTTTTGTTGATGATCAATATAAAGATGAATATGATAATGTTTATAATTCGCTTGCCTCCGGTTTAATCAGTCTTGTGATTGTGCCGCCGGGATATGATGTAAGAAATGCGGTTAATTCAAACTGCCTTTCAATAAATTATTGGATTAACGATTCCGTTTCTCAAAATTCGGATGCTGAATAAAATTTTTTAAATATCATAATTTACAGGCCGCCGCCAAACGGCGGCTTTTTCGGGGGAATCATGCCTTTTGTAAGAACACCGTTATACGCGGATCCCTTATATAACGGGGCGGCGGATCCAATGATTATTAAAAATGAGCAAAACGGAAAATTCTATATGTTTTATACTCAAAGAAGAGCAAGCGCCGCAGTACCCGGAAGCGTTTCCTATTGCTATGGCTCCGATATAGGAATTGCGCAAGCGGACTGCGGCGGCGCGTATTGGTATTATCGCGGCGCTCTTAAGCTGGATTTTGAATTTGGTAAAAACACATTTTGGGCGCCCGAGGTTATTTTTGATTCAGCTTCGGGAAAATATCATATGTTTGTTTCGTACATACGCGGTGTGCACAGCGAGTGGAAAGGGAAGTCAGTAATTCTTCATTATACTTCACTAAATCTTTTTGACTGGGATTATCTCGGCAAAGCGGACGTATCCGAGTACAATGTTATTGACCCGTGCATATTGAAACTTAAAAACGGAATTTACAGAATGTGGTTTAAGGAAGAAAGTGATAAAGCGCATACCGCTTATGCGGACAGTGAAGATTTAATTAAATGGAAGCGCAAGGGGCTGGCTACATTTGATTGTCCGCAGGAGGGTCCGAATGTTTTTGAATTCGGTGGGAATTATTGGCTTGTCGCGGATGAGTGGAAGGGACTTTCCGTTTATAAATCTGATGACGCGGAGAATTTTAAACGTCAGGCAGGAAAACGCTTGCTGAAAGAAAACGGCTCTCGTTATCTTGACAGAGGTGTTGGCAGGCACGCTGATGTTTTTGTTAATAACGCGAAAGCGTATATTGTTTATTTTGTTCATTATAATGATAACGGAATTATTGAATCAGAAGACAATCACCCGCCAACAGTTATTCAGCTTGCCGAGTTGAAAATAAAAAACGGCTTGCTTACCTGCAGCCGAAATGACGATATAGATATAAATTTAATCTGATTTTATTATGAAGTAAAAACATCAGGTAAAATTAAAGCGCGCAAAAGGAAGTGTTATCCGTTTGCGCGCTTTTTGTTATTTAATTGCATTTTCCAAAAGCCATTTTGCGATTCCGTCATCGTCATTAGCTCCTATGATTGCTGTGGCAAATTTCTTCAGCTCATTATCCGCATTTGAAATGGCATAGCATTCATCGGCAGATTTAAACATTTCAATATCGTTTATCCCATCTCCGAAAGCCACGATATAATCGCTTTGAGTTAATTCCTTAAGCGTTTTTAAAGCAGATGCCTTGCTGCTTCCCGTGGGAATTATTTCAAGCCATTGATCACCTGAATATATGTCTTTTTGATAAATACAGGTAAATTTGTTTTTATATTTTAAATATACGGGTTCAAGCTTTTCTTTATCGTCTATGCAAGTGAAGTAAAATATATTTCCGTTTAAAAGTTCATTCACACTGCTTACGGCGTTTTTTCTTAAATCTTTTTCTTTCTCTTTGAGAAATTTCTTTGCCTGAATGCTTAATTTATCGGTTACAAAAGAAAATTTTTCTTCCGAATTTTTAAATGAGTAAACAATCGGCATAATTCCCGATTTTAAAAGAGTGTTAAGTATTTCATTTTTTTCTTTAACACTGAAATAATTTGAATGGAAAATTTTCCTGCCCCTTTTATCTGTAATAAATGCTCCGTTATAAATAATAACAGGCATATTTATATTTATTTTCTCGGTTATCGGAAAAGCCGTGTAACCTGAGCGGACTGTTGCGAAAGAAAAATTAATACCGCGTTCAATCAGTTTATTGATTGCCGAGGCGCTGAAGTTTGAAATTTTACCGCTGCTGTTCATCAATGATCCGTCTAAATCAGAAACATATAATATTTTTTTCATAATTCCTAAAAACTCAAATAAATATCAATATTCTATTTCACCTGTAAACACCAGATTACAGTCGCCCGTCAGCAAAACTTCATCATCAGTGTAATTAACTATCAAATCACCGCCTCGCAGCTTAACGGTAATATCCTCGCCTCTCGCACAAAAACCGTTTTCAACAGCGGCGGCAACAGCGGCGCACGCGCCGGTTCCGCAGGCAAGAGTTTCGCCGTTTCCGCGCTCCCAAACACGCATTTTAAGTGTTCTGCTGTTAACAACGCGCACAAATTCCGTGTTTATCCGTTCGGGAAAAATTTCTGCGTTTTCAAATTTAGGGCCGATTTTTTCAATCTCAACTTTGTCAACATTTTCAACAAATACAACGCAGTGCGGATTCCCCATTGAAAGGCAGGTGATTTTGTATTCACCATCAGCTATTTTTACACTTTTTCCTATAACGGAATTTCCGCTGAGCAAAGCGGGAATTTCATTGGGGGAAAGAATTGCCTTTCCCATACTTACAGTAACGGATGAAACCTTTTCATTTCTGGTGAAAAGCTGAAGCTTTTTTACTCCGCTTGCCGTTTCAATGCTCATTGTTTCCTTTTTAATAATGTTGTTGTCATAAAGGTATTTCCCAATGCATCTTATTGAGTTACCCGCCATTTTTCCCTCGGAACCGTCTATATTGAATATCCGCATTTTCGCGTCGGCAATTTCGGAATTTTCAATCAGCACAATTCCGTCGCCGCCAATTCCCTTATGTCTGTCCGTAAATTCAATGGCAAAGCTTTCGGGGCATGTTATAATTTGGCATTGGTTGTTAAAGAAAATATAATCATCGCTTGTGCCCTGCATTTTACTGAATTTTAAAGTTCCCTTTTCGCTTCTCATATTGTTTATATCCACAAGCTCCGTGTTGGTTTCCCTGTATCTGCTTGCGATTATGTCGGCAAGTGCGTTGGCGGTGTCAAGCGATGTAAGAGTTGCTATTCCAAGCTGATTTGCTCTGTTAAACAGCTTTATGTAATCCTCAATGCTTTTTTTATCACTTTTTCCGGTATAAACAATGTAATTCAGAACATCGCTTTCCACAAGCTCCATAATTGAATTGTCTTCGTGAAGCTTATTAACGGTTTCAACCTCAATGCCAAGGCTTTCTATTGCCTTTGCCGTTTCAGGGGTAGCCCAGATTTGAATGCCAAGGTCATCAAGCTTTTTTGCAAGTGAAACAATTTCAAATCTATCCTGCTTAGTAACAGTTATCAGAACACCCCGCTTTTCTTTTTTGCTGAAATCAATTTTAAAGCCGGCGGAGACAAGTCCTTTAAATAATGCTTCTTTAAGATTTTTTCCAACGCCCAAAACCTCTCCCGTTGATTTCATTTCGGGACCGAGCTGGCTGTTAACGTCATTAAGTTTTTCAAAGCTGAAAACGGGTACTTTAACAGC
Source organism: Clostridiales bacterium (assembly GCA_020859725.1). Classification (GTDB taxonomy): domain Bacteria; phylum Bacillota; class Clostridia; order Oscillospirales; family Acutalibacteraceae; genus Eubacterium_R. Next base: position 6,126 of record JAJBVR010000069.1, read on the forward strand.
ATAGTACGGAGGCGTTTTATAAAGACCGGTTCCGTATCCTAAGTCGGCAAGTTTTGCTCCCACCATTATTTTTGACGCAAGCTCAACCATATGAACTCCTGTTACCTTGCTTATATATGGTATTGTGCGTGAGGCTCTTGGATTTACTTCTATAACATACAGCTCATTCTGATAGGTGAGATACTGAATGTTAACAAGCCCTTTTGTTCCCAGTGAAAGCGCCAGCTTTTTAGATACATCGCATATTTTGTGAAGCATTTTATCCTGAATGTTATACGGCGGATAAACTGCTATTGAATCCCCGCTGTGTACTCCCGCGCGTTCAATATGCTCCATAATCCCCGGTATAAGCACATCTTTTCCGTCCGATATGCAGTCCACTTCAAGCTCAGTGCCCATCATATATTTGTCAACAAGAACGGGATTTTCAATTCCCTGCGCCAAAATTATTTCCATATATCGGCGCACATCATCATCGGTATACGCTATGGTCATATTTTGACCGCCTATAACATAGCTTGGCCGTAATAAAACGGGATAGCCAAGCTCATTACCCGTGTTAAGCGCTCCTTCAAGTGATGTAACTGATGTACCTTTCGGTCTGAAAATGCCAAACTTTTCAAGCAGCTTATCAAATTTATCTCTGTCCTCCGCAGTGTCTATTCCCTCGGCAGAGGTTCCTAAAATCTTAATGCCGTTTTTATCCAGAAATTTGGTAAGCTTAATTGCCGTTTGTCCGCCGAAAGCAACAACCACGCCTGCCGGCTTTTCCACCTTAATAACATTCATAACATCTTCAGGTGTTAAAGGTTCAAAATAAAGTCTGTCGCCCGTGTCAAAATCCGTTGAAACAGTTTCCGGATTATTGTTTATTAATATAACCTCGTATCCAAGCTCCTTTAATGTCCAAACACAGTGCACACATGAATAGTCAAATTCAATGCCCTGGCCGATTCTGATTGGCCCTGAGCCCAAAACGATTATTCTTTCTTTTCCGCTTCTTTTAATTTCTCTGCTTTCGCAAACATCATCATAGGATGAATAAAAATACGGAGTTTCGGCGGCAAATTCAGCGGCGCACGTATCAACCATTTTATATACTGCATTTTTATGAAACGCAAGCGGACTTTTGCTTATTCTTTCTATTGCGCTGTCCGTGTATCCCAGCTTTTTGCCCTTTATATACATTTCAAGGCTCACAGCAGTGTTTTCAATATTCTTTTCATAATCTGCAAGATTTTTAAGCTTATACAAAAACCACTCGTCTATCATGGTTATTTTATGTATTTCCTCAACGGGCACATCATTTTTCAACGCTCTGAAAACAGAAAATAAGCGCAAATCATCCTGATTATTAAGTGCGTCTGTTATATCTGTTTTTTCAACAGCCTTGTTGTTCAGTGTGTCAAGACCGATTTCCGCGCCGCGCACCGCTTTCATTACAGCGGTTTCAAAAGACGGCGCTATGCTCATAACCTCGCCGGTGGCTTTCATTTGCGTTCCGAGTTTTCTGGATGCGTTAACAAATTTATCAAACGGCCATTTCGGAACTTTTACAACAACATAGTCAAGCGCCGGTTCAAAGCACGCGCAGGTTTTTTCCGTTATATCGTTTCTTATTTCATCAAGCGTATATCCAAGAGCAATTTTGGCGGTAACCTTTGCAATTGGGTATCCCGTTGCTTTTGAGGCAAGCGCGGACGAACGGGAAACACGCGGATTAACTTCAATAACACTGTATTCAAAGCTTTCGGGATTGAGCGCAAATTGGCAGTTGCAGCCTCCCTCTATTCCGAGTTCAGTGATAATATCAAGTGAAGCCGTGCGAAGCATTTGATATTCTTTATCTGCAAGAGTTACAGCGGGCGCGATAACGATACTGTCTCCGGTATGAACTCCTACAGGGTCAAAATTTTCCATAGAACAAATCGCTATAACATTTCCGGCGCCGTCTCTCATAACTTCAAATTCAATTTCTTTCCAGCCCGCGATGTATCTTTCAACAAGCACCTGGGTTATAGGACTCAGCATAAGCCCGCGTTTAGCGGTTCCAATAAGCTCAGCCTCATTATATGCTACTCCGCCGCCTGCACCGCCGAGTGTAAAAGCAGGCCTTATTATAACAGGATAGCCTATTTCCCGGGCAATTTCCTTTGCTCTTTCAATGGTGGTAGCAATATCGCTCGGAACAACGGGCTGACCGATTTTCATCATAGTTTCACGGAAAAGCTGTCTGTCCTCCGCTTTATCTATAGCCTCGGCATTTGTACCTAAAAGCCGAACTCCCATTTTGTCCAAATATCCGTCTGCCGCAAGCTGCATAGATATTGTAAGACCGGTTTGACCTCCCAATCCGCCCAAAATGCTGTCGGGTTTTTCTTTTTCTATAATTCTTTTAACAGTTGTTGCCGTAAGCGGTTCAAGGTAAATTTTGTCTGCAAGCGCGCTGTCCGTCATAATGGTGGCGGGGTTGGAATTAACCAAAACAACTTCTATGCCTTCATCTTTAAGCACGCGGCAGGCCTGTGCGCCGGCGTAGTCAAATTCCGCCGCCTGGCCTATTACTATGGGGCCTGAACCTATTACCAAAACCTTTTTTATATTTTTATTAAGAGGCATCAGCTTTTACCTTCCATCATTTTAATAAATTTGTCAAACAAAAATCTTGTATCGTGCGGACCGCTGCATGCTTCGGGATGAAACTGAACGGAAAATGCGTTTTTATCCGGGTAGTCAATTCCCTCATTGGTGCCGTCATTTGCGTTGGAATAGCTTATAACGCCGCCGCATTTTTCCGCTTCGTCATTTAAAACGGCATAGCCATGATTTTGTGAGGAAATATAAGTTCTTCCCGTTTTCAAATCTTTAACGGGCTGGTTAACGCCTCTGTGCCCGTATTTAAGCTTCTCCGTTTTTGCCCCCATTGCAAGCGCAAGAAGCTGATGACCAAGGCAAATGCCGAATATCGGCTTTTTGCCTATAAGCTTTTTTAATTCACTTATGCATTCCTCATTTTCCTGAGGATTTCCGGGACCGTTGGAAAGCATAATTCCGTCAGGATTAAGGCGTAAAATGTCATCGGTTTTTGTATTGTAAGGCATTACCGCAACATTGCACCCTCTTTTTGTAAGCTCGCGCACTATATTGTTTTTTTTGCCGTAATCCAGCAGCACAACATTAAATTCAGGATTTTCGGCCGCAGCGGGGAAGGGGCGCGCGCAGGATACGGATTTAACAGCGTCTTTAATTACATAGCTTTCGGTTGCCTCTTTGTTAAAGTTTCGCGGATCGGAACATATAAAAGCGTTCATAACTCCGTTTTCTCTTATGATTTTTGTTATTTCCCTTGTATCCACATCATAGACACCGGGTATCCCGTTATTTTTAAGAAAATCATCAAGGCTTTTATCACACCTGAAATTAGACGGCTTGTCGCATTTTTCCCTAACAATATACGCTCGCACAAAGCTTTTTTCGCTTTCGGCATCTTCCTCAATAAAGCCGTAATTACCTATTAACGGAAAGGTTTGCAAAACAATTTGTCCGAAATAGCTTGGGTCTGTAAGAGTTTCAATATATCCGCACATTCCCGTTGTAAATACCAGTTCGCCTGTTACATCTCCGCTTGCGCCGAAACGTTTTCCTTCAAAAATATGGCCGTCGGCAAGGCAGATATATACTTTTTCATCATTCATATCAGTTTCCATAAGCTTTCCGGCTGCAATAAATTTATTAAAAGTACTCAATACGCCTTGCCGCAGCCTTACAAGGAGTAAAACGGAAATTTGTGCGTCTCAAAATGGAATTGAGGGCAGTATTATTAATTATCCTAAAAGTTTAACTAAAACAGCTTTCTGAGCATGAAGTCTGTTTTCTGCCTCGTCAAAAATCTCATCGGCATGTTCTTCAAAAACCTTTGCCGTTATTTCTTCTTCTCTGTGCGCGGGCAGGCAGTGAAGCACCATAGCGTCATTTTTGGCAGCCGCCATAACAGAATCGTTAATCTGATAATTTTTAAATATTTTGTCTCTTTCGGCTTTTTCATCCTCCTGCCCCATAGAAGCCCAAACATCCGTGTAAAGAATATCAGCATTTTCCGCGCAGGCTGCAATATCGGGTGAACAGGTGAATTTGCCGTTTTCCGTCGCCCATTTCATAATTTCTTCATCAGGTGTGTAGCCGTTCGGGCAGGCAACGGCGCATTCCATTCCAACCTTTACAGCGCCAACAATAAGGCTGTTTGCCATATTGTTGCCATCGCCTATAAAGCAGAACTTAAGCCCGTCAAATGTGTTTTTGTGCTCTCTGATTGTCATAAGGTCTGCAAGCACCTGGCAGGGATGGCAGTAATCCGTAAGTCCGTTTATAATCGGTATAGAGCCGTATTTCGCCAAATCCTCAACCTCTTTCTGCTCAAATGTTCTTATCATAATTCCATCAATATATCGGGATAAAACACGTGCCGTGTCCTCAATAGGTTCGCCTCTGCCGATTTGAAGATCCCTGTTTGAGAGAAAAAGAGCCTGGCCCCCAAGCTGATACATTCCCGTTTCAAATGAAATACGTGTTCTTGTGGAACTTTTCTGGAATATCATTCCAAGTGTTTTTCCCTTAAGATGATGATGCTCTATTCCGTGGTGAGTTTCATATTTAAGCTGATCCGCAAGATTCAGTATATCAAGAATTTCACCTTTTGATAAATCTGCTAATTTTAATAAATGCTTCATTTTTCAATAACCTCTTTCAGTATATTTAAGCCTTTGTTTATTTCTTCAAATCCGATATTAAGT